>NZ_JBSHAW010000027.1:0-89602 GCF_053611685.1 Streptomyces sp. NPDC054786
ATTTTACACGAACAAGACGCAAAACCATATATTTTAATGTCTGGTGGGCTCGGTTTTGTTTATAAGACCCCGCGTCTCCCCCACGGGCGGGGCCCCCCCCCGGGGGGCCCTCGCCGTTTTTCGTGCCGTCGTGGTGTTTTGGGATATACCGTCCAACGGCCGCTCAATCAATGGGATATGAGGCCTCATCACTTTTCGGACGCGGTGTTCCGGTTTGGCAGGTGGCGTCCGGATCAAGGCGTAGGTTCGCCCCAACCCTGGGGAGCAGAGCTGTTCAAGCCGCCTTCCCCGTGCTGGCATGCGCTCGTCATCCCACTCCTGGTGTTCCCGCCCCGCGGGCCCTAGGACGACCGGAAGGAAAGCCCATGCTCAGCACGCTCAGTGCTGGTGCCGCAGTGGCATCGTTGCTCCTCGCCGGATCGGCATCCCCCACCACCGCCACACGGTTCGGCGACGACCCGCCGACCGGCAAGATCACCATTACCGTCGCCACGGTCAACGGATCGGGCTGCAGACCCGGCAGCGCCGCCGTGGCCATCGCCCCCGACAACACCGCCTTCACCGTCACCTACAGCGAATACCTCGCCCAGGCGGGCGCCGGCAGCAAGCCGACCGACTCCCGCAAGAACTGCCAGATCGCGCTGAACGTGCACGTCCCGCAGGGCTTCACCTACGCGGTCGCCCGGGCCGACTACCGGGGCTATGCGTCCCTGGCCCCGGGTGCCAGAGGGCTGGAGCAGGCGGGCTACTACTTCCAGGGCCAGCAGCAGACGGCCCGTAAGAGCCACACCTTCACCGGCCCCTACGACTCCAACTGGCAGACCTCGGACGAGACCGACGTCGACGCCCTGGTGTACGCACCCTGCGGGGAGGAGCGCTACTTCAACATCAACACCGAAATGAGGGTGGACGCCAAGTCGGCGGACCCCAAGGCCACCAGCTACATGGCCATGGACTCCACCGACGGCAGCATCAACACCCTGTACCACTTCGCGTGGAAGGAGTGCCCCGCGCGCAAGTGAGGTCCGGACGATGAGCGGGGGCCCGTACGCCGGTGCGTACGGGCCTCCGGCCAGGCGCGTACGGGCCCCCGGTCAGGCGCGCACCGCGGTGGGCTCGGCCGGCGCCGGCGGGGGAGCGGCCGCGGCCTGCTCGTCCGGCAGTTTCAGGCAGAGGGTCAACAGCGCGGCGACGACGTACAGTCCGGCGAAGATCAGGACCACACCGCCCGCCCCCAGCGGTCCGAGGAAGACACTGACGATGGCCGGGCCGACGAAGGCGGCGCCGCCCGCGCCGAGGTTGAGGAGTGCCATCGCGCCGCCCTTGTTGTCGGGGGCGAGCGCGGGCACCAGGGCGGAGATCGATACAAATCCGGCCAGCGTGATGCCGTAGAGCATGCCGACCACGATCGCGACCCAGTAGTGGCTGCCGACGGCCCGGGGGATGAAGTACAGGCTCAGGGTCGTCACCGCGCAGCCCAGGCCGCCGAAGGTGGCGATCGTACGGCGCCAGCCGATCTTGTCGCCGATGGCCCCGAACAGCAGATTGCACAGGACGTTGGTGCCGTAGATGACGGCGAGCAGGGTCAGCCAGCGGCCCTCGCCGAAGCCCAGCTCCTTGGAGAAGAAGGTCGGCAGAAAGACCAGGAAGCCGAACTCCGGGGCGGTGTTGATGATGCGGACGACGCAGCCGACGGCGACCTTGGGGTGGGTCCAGGCGATGGAGAGGCTGGAGAGCAGCGACTGCACGGGGCGGACCCCGGGCGGGGCGAGGCGCGCGAACCCGGTGCGCTCGCGGACGCCGAGCAGACAGCACGCCCCGCCGAGCGCGATGATGCCGAGCGCGACCCACAGCGTGCCGAAGCGGCCGAACCAGGGGTTGGTGAGGCCGGCGACCAGCGAGCCGAGGGTGGGCAGTCCGCCGGTGAAGGCGACGTAGAACCAGCCGACGGCGGTGCCCATCCGGGCCATGGGTGCGGTCGCGGTGATCCAGACGAGGAAGCCGAACGCGAAGAGCGGATAGCCGAAGCCCCGCAGGCCGTAGAAGACCAGCATCAGCGTGTAGTTGTGCGGCGCCAGCGCCAGTGTCAGGAAGAGCAGGTCGAAGACGATCCAGACGGCCAGGCCCAGTTGCATCACCCGGCGCGGGCCCCACAGGTCGGAGAGTGCGCCGGACAGCCAGGAGGCCAGCATCACGGTGATGCCGTACGCGGTGATCACGTATGAGGCGTGGATCTCGGTGCCGGCGCCGTGGTCGGCCATGTACGGCGCGATGAACCCGGACTCCACGCCGTCGCCGACCATGAACAGCAGCACGCCGAGATAGCCGAGGACCAGGGCCTTGGGGATGCCGAGCCGGTCGGGGAGGGTGGATGGTGCCATGTCGCGCCTCCGTGGGAGCGGATGTCTGAGAGGCAAGGAAGGAAGGAAGGGGGGAGGGCAGGAAAGGACGGGGAAGGACGGGTGGGGCGGGAGGGTGTGATGCGAGCAGCATGAATCCTGAGAACTTCACATGCAAGATGTGATGAAGGACTTTCTTGGCCAGCATCCTCACAGGGTTACCCAGGATTTCCGCCGCCAGGGGTGACGTATCTGTGATGTAGGTGTTAAATCCAACAGGGAGAGAACAAAGGAGTGTGCCCTGATGACCACCACCCCCGCCGGCCTCGGACACCACCCCGAGACCTTCCGTGAGGACTGGCTCGAAGGACTGGCCGACGCCTATGCACGCACGGTCCGCCGCGTCCCGGGCGCCTACGGCGTGGTCGGCCGCCACGTACCACGCCCCGGCAAGGTCGCGGTCGTCATCGGCGGCGGCTCCGGCCACTACCCCGCCTTCGCCGGACTGGTCGGCCCCGGCCTCGCCGATGCCGCCGCGATCGGCGATGTCTTCGCCAGCCCCAGCGCCGAACAGGTCTACCGCACCGCGAAGGCCGCGGACGGCGGCGCCGGCGTCCTGCTCAGCTACGGCAACTACGCAGGCGATGTACTGCACTTCGGCCTCGCCGCCCGCCGGCTCGCCGCCGAGGGCATCGAGACCCGTACGGTGCTGGTCACCGACGACGTCGCCAGCGGCCCGCCGCCCGTGGCGGGGCAGGAGACCGACCCGTCCCGTGACCGCCGCGGGGTGGCCGGTGACTTCTTCGTCTTCAAGGTGGCCGGCGCCGCCGCCGAACGCGGCGACGACCTCGATGCCGTCACCCGCCTCGCGGCCCGCGCCAACGCCCTGACCCGCACCTTCGGGGCCGCCTTCGCCGGCTGCACGCTGCCCGGCGCGAGCGAACCGCTGTTCTCGGTCGGCGCCGGAACCACCGAGCTGGGCATGGGCATCCACGGCGAGCCGGGCCTGCGCACCACGCACCACCTCACCGCCGCCGAACTGGCCGACGAACTCGTCGACAACCTGCTGCCGGAGCTGCCCGAGGGCGGCGACGGCCGGGTGGCGGTGCTCCTCAACGGGCTGGGCCGCACCAAGTACGAGGAGATGTTCGTGGTCTACCGGCGGGTGAACCGGCGGCTGCGGGCGGCGGGCCTGCGCCCGTACCGGCCCGAAGTAGGGGAGTTCGTCACCTCCTTCGACATGGCCGGCGTCTCCCTGTCACTCATGCCCCTGGACGAGGAACTGGGCGCGCTCTACGACGCCCCCTGCGACACCCCGGCCTTCCGCAGCCTGCCGGGCAGGCACTCCGTCGAGGACGACGTCCGGGCCGAGGAGCCCGCGCCCGTACGGGACGAGGCGTCCGTTCCCGTACGGGACGCCCGCACCCCCGGTGGGGATCTGCCCGCGACGAAGGCGCTGCAAGCGGCCCTGGACCTGGTGGCAGCGCAGGAGGCCGAACTCGGCCGGCTGGACGCGGTGGCCGGCGACGGCGACCACGGCATCGGCATCGTCCGCGGGCTGCGAGCCGCCGTCGCCGCCGCCCGCGCCGCCGAGCCGGGACCGGCCGGCGACCCGCAGTCGGCCGGCCGCGCGCTGCTCACCGCCGGCCTCGCCCTGGCCGATGCCTCGGGTGGCGCGTCCGGGGCCCTGTACGGCGCTCTGCTGGCCGAAACCGGCGCCGTACTGTCCAAGGCCCCAGCGGGCAGCGGCGGTCGCCCTGGCGCGCTGTTCGCGGACGCCGCGGATGCCGCCCAGCGGGCCGTCGGCGAACTCGGCGGCGCGGCGGTGGGGGAGAAGACGATGCTGGACGCCCTGGACCCGTTCCGCCGCGAACTGCGCGCCCGCGCGGGCGAGGAGCTGCCCAAGGCCTGGCGGGCGGCCGCCGAGGCCGCCACCCGGGCCGCCGCCGACACCGCACAGCTCACCCCGGCCCGCGGCCGCGCCGCCCGTATGGGGGCGCGGGGCCACGGCCACCCCGACGCCGGGGCGGTCTCCCTCGCGCTGATCCTCACGGCCGTCGGCACGACCCTGCGCTGAGCGCCGGCGGCAGCCGGGTACGACGAAGGCCCCCGCACCTGACCGGTGTGGGGGCCTTTCGTCATGCGAGGCGTGCGGGCACGGGGAGCCCGGACGCGTCTGCCGCCTGTCCTAGCGCAGCCGCGCCATCAGCGCGTGTTCCACGAGCGTGATGAGCGCGCTCTTGGCCTCGCTGCGGTGCCGGGCGTCGGTCACGATGATCGGCGCGTCCGGGCCGATCTGGAGCGCCTCACGCACCTCGTCCGGCGTGTAGGGCTGGTGCCCGTCGAAGCCGTTGAGGGCGATCACGAAGGGCAGGCCGCTGTTCTCGAAGTAGTCGACCGCGGGGAAGCAGTCGGCGAGACGGCGGGTGTCGACCAGCACCACGGCGCCGATGGCGCCCCGGACCAGGTCGTCCCACATGAACCAGAAACGGTCCTGACCCGGCGTACCGAAGAGGTACAGGATCAGGTCCTGGTCCAGCGTGATCCGGCCGAAGTCCATCGCCACGGTCGTGGTCGTCTTGTCCGGCGCGTGCGTGAGGTCGTCGATCCCCGCCGAGGCGGAGGTCATCACGGCTTCGGTACGCAGCGGATTGATCTCTGAGACGGCCCCGACGAACGTGGTCTTGCCCACGCCGAAGCCGCCCGCCACCACGATTTTCGCGGAGGTGGTGGAGCGGGCTGCACCGCTAGAGCTTGCGAAGTCCACTGAGCACCCTTTCGAGCAGTGTCACATCTGGCTGTCCGCCGGCGGTCTCGTCCCCGCCGGGCTGATGGATGGCGACGAGTCCGGCCTCCGCCAGGTCGGCGACGAGGATCCGGGCGACGCCGAGGGGGATGGAGAGAAGCGCGGAGATCTCGGCAACTGACTTGATCTCGCGGCAGAGGTGGCAGATGCGCTGGTGCTCCGGCAGCTGGCCCTGCATCTTCGCGGGGTCGGCGGTCGTGCTGACCAGCGCCTCGATGGCGAGCTGGTAGCGCGGCCTGGTCCGGCCTCCGGTCATGGCGTACGGGCGCACGAGCGGGTTGTTCGCACCCGTGGGGGCGGGCTCGGGCGCGCGCCGCTGCGGCTGTACCGGCTGGATGCGCGGTGCCTGCGGCTGGTCGTACACCGACGGCTCGTACGGCTGGGAGTCGTACGGCCGGGGCTGCTGCTGCGGGGGCCGCTGCGGCCGGCGGCTCGGCGCAGACGGGAAGTTGAAGCGGTTGCTATGGGTCTCGCCCACAGGCCCGGACTCCTGCCCGGAACCATACGGGTATCCGCTCGGGGGCGTTGCCACGTCTCCTCCTCCAACTTGCCTGTCTGACGCCGGTCGCGCCACCGAACCATATGGCGCGGTGGCGGGAAACGCACTGCCTGTCTTTTAGTTGAGAAGGCTGCCCTGCAGTTCGGCACGCAGATCCGGCGTCAGTACCGTGCCCGCGCGGTCGACCAGCAGGGCCATCTCGTAGCCGACCAGGCCGATGTCGCACTCGGGGTGTGCGAGCACGGCCAGGGACGATCCGTCCGAGACGGACATGATGAAGAGGAAGCCGCGCTCCATCTCCACCACGGTCTGGTTGACGCTTCCGCCCTCGAAGATGCGGGACGCGCCGGAGGTCAGCGAGGTCAGGCCGGAGGCCACCGCCGCCAACTGATCGGCTCTGTCACGAGGGAAACCCTCGGACATGGCGAGGAGCAGACCGTCCGCGGAGACCACGACCGTGTGGGACACCCCAGGGGTGTTGTCCACGAAGTTGGTGATCAACCAGTTCAGATTCTGCGCCGCCTGGCTCATCGGGCTCACACTAACGCTCCTGATCGTAGGTGCTGCCGGGGCCGTAGCCCTGTTGGTCATTCTGAGGGACCCCGGAGGGGTCCGTGCCGACGTTGCGTCCCTGCTGGACACCGCGGCGCAGGTTACTCAGCCTGCCGCGGACGTCCTCCGGGGCCCGGGAGACCTGAGGGCCGCCCTGCAGCGTCTGCTCCGCGGCGCCTTCGACCAGGTTGGCCTTGGGCACCCGCCGGGGGAGGCCGGAGGAGGTGACTCCGCCCGCCTTCGGCTCGCGCAGCCGCTCCGCCCGCTCCCACCGGTCATCGTTGGAGCTGCGCCAGTCGGAGCCGTCCTGGCCGGTCTCCGGCGTGCTCCGCTGCTGCTGCACCTGCGGTGGCTGCTGGTCGCGGCCTCCGCGGCGCGGAAGGCCGGCGCCCGTCAGCGAGGGGGTATCGCTCGGTGTGGGGCCCGGACGCTCGAATGGTACGCGCTCGGGCGCGTCAGCGGGAGCGGCAGTTGTATTGCGGTCGGATTCCGCTTCGGTCCCGAAGTAGCCCTCGAATGCGGGGCGTTCGGCCCATTCGTCCGGCTGTGCCGCTTCATGGGAGACGAAAGGCTGCTGGCCCGTGGTCTCCGCGAAGCCCGCCCCGCCGAATGCCTGGTTGCCGTGGGACCGGTCGTCATAGAGCGGTTGATCGGCTTCCGCATATGCCTGGGCGGGGTAGTCCTGGTAGCCACCGCCGGACGGCACCTCGTCACGGAAGAGCGGACGCTCGCCCCCCTGGTACTCGGCTTCCTGCTCCCCGGTGGTCTGGGCCTCCAGAGCCGCCCGGCGCTCCTCGCGCTGCAGCGAGCGGCCGACCATGTCCAGATCCGCGGCGTCCGTGCGGCCGTACTGGCTGTCGTCGAAGCCGAGCTCGGCAGCGGTGCGCTGGTGGTCCTCGTACGACGCCTCCTGGTGCTCCGGAACGATCCGGGAGACCGTGAAGTCGTCGTCGTACTGCTCCTCGCCGCCACCACCGTGGGTGATCGCCTCGGGCAGCATGACCAGGGAGGTGGTGCCCGCCTGCTCGCCGGACGGGCGCAGCTGCACCCGGATCCCGTGCCGGTCGGCCAGCCGGCCGACCACGAACAGGCCCATGCGCTGGGAGATCGCGGCATCCACGCTCGGCGGGTTGGCGAGCTTGTGGTTGATGTCCGCGAAGTCCTCGGGGGTGAGCCCGATGCCCTTGTCGTGGATCTCGATCATCACCCGGCCGTCGGGCAGCCGCGTCGCGGCCACCCGCACCTTGGTCTGCGGGGAGGAGAACGTGGTGGCGTTCTCCAGCAGTTCGGACAGCAGGTGCACGAGGTCGGTCACGGCGGTGCCGTGGATCTCGCTCTCGGGGACGCCGGTGAGTTCTATTCGCTCGTACGACTCGACCTCGGAGGTCGCCGCCCGCACGACGTCGATCAGCGGCACCGGCTGGTTCCAGCGGCGGCCGGGCTCCTCGCCCGCGAGGATGAGGAGGTTCTCGCCGTTACGCCGCATACGGGTGGCGAGGTGGTCGAGCCGGAAGAGGCTCTCCAGCTGGTCCGGGTCCGCCTCGTTGTTCTCCAGGTCGGTGATCAGCTCCAGCTGGCGCTCGATCAGGCCCTGGTTACGGCTCGAAAGGTTGGTGAAGATCGCGTTGACGTTGCCCCGCAGCAGCGCCTGCTCGGCGGCGAGCCGGACGGCCTCGCGGTGTACCTGGTCGAAGGCGCGGGCGACCTCGCCGATCTCGTCGGTGGTGGAGATCGGGATGGGCTGGACGCGGGTGTCGACCCGGCCCGGGTCGGTCCGCGAGAGCTGGTCGACCAGCATCGGCAGCCGCTGCTCGGCGATGCCGAAGGCGGCGGTACGCAGCTGGCGCATGTTGCGGCTCATCCGGCGGGCCATGAGACCGGCCACGACGAACGCGATGATCAGCGCGGCCAGCACGATGCCGGAGTCGACGAAGGTGGACTGCTTGGCGTCGTCGGAGATCTGCGCCGCTTCGTTCACGGCCTTGTCCGCCAGGTCCTTCTCGATGGACCGGTACATGTTGAACTTGCCGGTCGCAGTCGCGAAGTAGCTGTCCGAAGTGATGCCGCGCACACCCAGCGTCTCCGGCGCCGCGCCGGTGGCGATCAGGGTGGACATCTGGTCGATCGACGGCGGGGCGCGGAACGGCCGGCCGGCGGCCTCCGCCTGTGCCTTTGCCCGTGCGATCTTCTGCTGCGCGGCCTGCTTGAGCGCCGCGGCGTCCTTGCTCAGCCGCTGGACGTCGTCGGGCGTGCCGCCGGAGGTGTACTCGCCGATGGCGATGCCCTCCAGGTAGCGGTACGACGCGAAGGCGGTCAGCTGCAGCTTGTGCTCCTTGCCGCCCTGCGGCGTCGCCGGGTCCACCAGGAGGTGGGTGCCGATGGAGCGCTGGAGCGACACGGCGGCCTTGGCCAGCGAAACGGCGTAGACCGTACGGCCGTAGGAGGTGATGTTGCCGGTGCCCAGGCCGAGTTCGTTGGCGAACTCCATCAGCGGGTGCTGGACCTCGACATAGCCCTCTTCGGTCTGCACCCCGTGCAGCTTGGAGGTGTAGGAGGCCTGGCGCAGCTTCTGCAGCTTGGGCTCGGCCTTCTCGAACGCCGCGAGCCGGCGCTTGAGGCCCGGCTTGTCCGGCATGGCCTTGGCGGCCTGGTGGAACTTGTCGGCGGCGGCGTCGGTGGCGTCCCGCGCCTGCTGCACGATCGGGTCGTCCTTCTTGCCCTTGAGCAGCGGCGCCGCGGTGCGGTCACGCTCGTCGATCACGGCAGTGCCGTAGGAGAGCGCGGCACGCACCAGCTTCGCGGTGTTCTCCGCGTCCTGCGCCTCCTGCCAGGTGCCGAACGAGCTGTTCACCCGCAGACCGCCGAAGACCAGGGCGACCAGCACGGGGATCAGCAGAATGGCGTTCAGGCGGGTCGCTACGCGCCAGTTGCGCGGGGAGTACTTACCGCCGCTCACCGGAGGCTTCGCGACCGGACTTTCGGGCGCGTCGGAAGCCGGTAGGCCACCTCTGGGCGGCGGTGTGAAGTTGCCCCGCCGCGGTTCAAGCGGCTCGGGGCTCGCCTTGCTTCGCCTCACTCGACCAACAACCTCTCGGCGCCGGCACTGATTTGCTGTGCCGTTCTTCTGGGCGTTCCTACTCCGGAGTTCAGCGAATTTCAGCACGTCAGGGCGGTGCGTTCCAAACACTGGGCAAAGCCGGAGCAGGGCCGAAAGGGCCGGAGATAAAAGGGGCGTTAAGGGCGAGCGGCGCCAAAATGCAAGAGATCTGTGAGCGCAGCGAAGCCATGCATGCGCGCGGGGTGTCGAAACCCCGCTGATTCACTGTCGAAACGTTATGAAGCAAAATTGTGGGCGTGTCGAAGGACACAGATCCACACACGGCTGCCGGGAACCCGGCCGGAGCAGGGCGCTGCACCCCCGCCGGTGACAACTGCCGCACGGCCCGCGCCCGATGGCGGGGCGGGCCGTCAGCGCGCTACTGCAGCCGCGCCATCAGGGCGTGTTCCACGAGCGTGATGAGCGCGCTCTTGGTCTCGCTGCGGTGCCGGGCGTCGGTCGTGATGATCGGCGCACCCGGGCCGATCTGCAGCGCCTCACGCACCTCGTCCGGCGTGTACGGCTGATAGCCCTCGAAGCCGTTGAGGGCGATCACGAAGGGCAGGCCGCTGTTCTCGAAGTAGTCGACCGCGGGGAAGCAGTCGGCGAGACGGCGGGTGTCGACCAGCACCACGGCGCCGATGGCGCCCCGGACCAGGTCGTCCCACATGAACCAGAAACGGTCCTGACCCGGCGTACCGAAGAGGTACAGGATCAGGTCCTGGTCCAGCGTGATCCGGCCGAAGTCCATCGCCACGGTCGTGGTCGTCTTGTCCGGCGCGTGCGTGAGGTCGTCGATCCCCGCCGAGGCGGAGGTCATCACGGCTTCGGTACGCAGCGGATCGATCTCCGAGACGGCCCCGACGAACGTGGTCTTGCCCACGCCGAAGCCGCCCGCCACCACGATCTTCGCGGAGGTGGTGGAGCGGGCTGCACCGCTAGAGCTTGCGAAGTCCACTGAGCACCCTCTCGAGCAAGGTCACGTCCGGCGTGCCGCCGGCCTCACCACTGCCACCGGGCTGGTGGATCGCCACCATCCCGGCCTCTGCCAGGTCCGCGACCAGAATCCGCGCCACACCCAGCGGGATGTGCAACAGCGCGGAGACCTCGGCAACCGACTTCACCTCACGGCACAGGTGGCAGATCCGCTGGTGCTCGGGCAGCAGCCCGGGCAGCTGAGAGGGGTCGGCGGTCGTGCTGACCAGCGCCTCTATGGCGAGCTGGTAGCGCGGCCTGGTCCGGCCTCCGGTCATGGCGTACGGGCGCACCAGCGGCTGGTCACCTTCGCTCCCGTACGGCGCTTGACTGTAGGCGCCGTACGGGCCGGAAGTGGCAGGTGGCGGGGTCATGGGTCCTCCGGGCGGGACAACTGACTGTCGTCGGGTTGGGCCGGTGGGGGGTGCGGCACATGGGTGGTTGGGTGCTGAACGGTGCGGCGCTGCGGACGCCGCCTCAGTGCAGCAGGCTGCCCTGCAGTTCTGCGCGCAGATCGGGCGTCAGGACCGTGCCTGCGCGATCGACCAGCAGCGCCATTTCGTAGCCGACCAGGCCGATGTCGCACTCGGGGTGCGCCAGAACGGCCAGGGACGATCCATCCGAGACGGACATGATGAAGAGGAAGCCGCGCTCCATCTCCACCACGGTCTGGTTGACCGTCCCGCCCTCGAAGATGCGGGACGCGCCGGAGGTCAGCGAGGTCAGGCCGGAGGCCACCGCCGCCAACTGATCGGCACGGTCGCGGGGGAAGCCCTCGGACATCGCGAGGAGCAGCCCGTCCGCGGAGACCACCACCGTGTGCGACACCCCTGGGGTGTTGTCCACGAAGTTGGTGATCAACCAGTTCAGATTCTGCGCCGCCTGGCTCATCGGACTCAACTAACGCTCCTGCTGGTGAGTGGGATCGACAACGCCATGGGTGCCGGTGGACGACGTCCCGGCCTGCCGGCCTTGCTGGATACCCCGACGGAGATTGGTCAGCCGCCCCCGGACATCGCCGGGCGCACGCGAGACCTGCGGACCGCTCTGGGTGGACTGCTGTTGCGCGGTGCCCGCGACGAGGTTCGCGCGCGGGACCCGGCGGGGCAGCCCGGAGGTGGTGATCCCGCCCGCGGCGGGCTGGCGGATCTGCTCCGCCTGCCGCCAGGTCTCGTCGTTCGGCGAGCTGCGCCACTGTGCGGACTCGGCGGGCGCCGCGTTGCGCGCACCGTTGACCGGTGCGTCGCTGCGGGGACCGCCACGTGCCTCGCCGCCCTGGGCGGACCCGCGGCGCGGCAGCCGCGAGGCCTCCGGCTCGGCGGGGCCCTGGGGCGGCACACCGGCCGCGGCGGCCGCGGGGGTGTTGAACCAGTTGGACTCGATGGTGTCGAAGATCGGCGTACGGCCGTCACCGGGACCGGCGTCCGCGCCGCCGAGCACATCGGCGGACGGCGCACCGCTGTCCTGCGGCTGCTGCACCGGGAACTGCCCGGTGCCCTGCGACTCGTCGGCGTACGCACCACGGTCGGCGTCCGGCCGCTGGTACTCGCCGGTGTCGCTGTCGGGCCGCCGGTACTGGCCGGTGTCAGCCGCCGGTCGCTCGTACTGCCCGGTGTCGCTGTCGGGCCGCCGGTACTGGCCGGTGTCGCCGCCGGGCCGCCGGTACTGGCCGGTGTCGGCGGCCGGTCGCTCGTACTGGCCGGTGTCGCTGTCGGGCTGCGGGAACTGGCCGGTGTCGTACCGTCCGGCGTCGTACTGACCCGTCTCGTACTGACCCGTGTCGCTGCCCGGCAGGGCGAACTGCCCCGTGTCACCGGGCCCGTTGGCCGCACCCCGGCCGGCCGGACGTGCGCCCTGCGGGCCGCGCCCGCCCCGGGGGCCGTCCGCGACGGGCGGCGGACCGTTGAAGTCGGGACGGGGGAACGCCGCGGTGTCACCGGGACCGCCGCTCTGCGCGGGCCGCTCGAAGAGCCCGGTGGTCTCCGACTCCTCGTGGCCACGCGGCTGGTCCTGCGCCTCGCGGGGCGTCAGCGGCCAGTCGTCGGAGCCGCCGCGCTCACGGCGCGCACCCCAGCTCGTACCGCCCGGCTGCTGAGTGCCCTGGCCACCCTGGCCACCGGAGGGCGAACTACCCGGCAGCTCGGCCGCGGGGCCCCGCGCCGGCAGCTGGGGGCGCTCCTCACGGCGCGGTGCGCCGGTGGGCGGTGCCACGGTGGACGCCGGGCCCTGGTCCGCGCTGCGGGTGGGCAGCGAGGGACGCGCGCCACCGGGGCGGCCGGCGGCCGGGCGAGCGTCGCCGCCGCGTGGGGCGCCGGGCGAACCCGCGCCGGGAGGTGCCGTACGGCCGGACGGCGCCGAGGCACCGAAGGCGTTCGGCGCGCCGCCGCCGGGACCGCCGCGGCCGGGCAGCGCGGGGCGCCCGCCGGCCGAGGGACCCGAACCGACCTGTCCGCGCGGCTGCAGCCCCGCGAGCCGGCTGGAAGGCGCGCCGCCGACGTCGCCGCCGGCCTTGGCGTTGCTCGGCGCCGGCTTCTTGCCGCCCTGGGCGACATCGACCGGCAGCATGACCAGCGCGGTGGTGCCGCCGGAGTCGGAGGGCCGCAGCTGGATACGGATGCCGTGCCGCAGCGACAGCCGGCCGACCACGAACAGACCCATGCGCCGGGACACCGAAACGTCCACGGTCGGCGGGCTGGCGAGCCGCTCGTTGATCGCCGACAGGTCCTCGGGCGACAGACCGATACCGGTGTCGTGGATCTCGACCAGCACCCGGCCGTCGGGCAGCGCGTGACCGGTGACCTTGACCTTGGTCTGCGGTGAGGAGAACGAGGTGGCGTTCTCCAGCAGCTCGGCGAGCAGGTGCACGAGGTCGTTGACGACCCGGCCCGCGACCTCGGTCTGCGGGACGGCGTTGAGTTCGATCCGCTCGTACTGCTCCACCTCGGAGGCGGCGGCACGGAGCACGTCGACCAGCGGCACCGGCCGCGTCCACCGGCGCCCCGGCTCCTCACCCGCGAGGACCAGGAGGTTCTCACCGTTACGGCGCATGCGGGTGGCGAGGTGGTCGAGCTTGAAGAGGGAGGACAGCTGGTCCGGGTCGGCCTCGCGGGACTCCAGTTCGGAGATCAGCGAGAGCTGACGCTGGATGAGGCCCTGCGAACGGCGCGACAGGTTGGTGAACATCGCGTTGACGTTGCCCCGCAGCAGTGCCTGCTCGGAGGCGAGGCGGACCGCCTCGCGGTGCACGTCGTCGAAGGCCGCGGCCACCCGGCCGATCTCGTCCCGGCTGTGCACACCGACCGACTGGACGGAGGTGTCCACGTCCTGCGGGTCGGACTCGGACAGCTGCTTGACCAGCTCGGGCAGCCGGTCCTGGGCGACCTTCTGCGCGGTGTCCTGCAGCCGGCGCAGCGAGCGGACCATGGACCGGGCCACGACGAACGCGCCGACCAGCGACACACCGAGGACGAGCAGGATCAGCGCACCGCTGATGATCGCCGACTGGGTGGCCTGGTTGCGCAGCTCGCGGGACTTCTGCTCCATCTCCGAGAGCAGCGTGGTCTCGATCCGCGACATCTCGTCGATCTTGACGGTGTCGGAGTCGTACCAGTCGAGGTACCGGTAGTCCTGGCTGCGGATGCCGGAACCGCTGGCGAAGGCCCGGTGCGCGAAGGCGACCGCGGCCTTGATCTCGTCGTTGTTGCCGTCCAGACCGCGGGTGAGCGCGCCGGCGTTGTTGGTGTAGATCTGCGAGAAGCGGTCGCGGGCCGCCTTCTCGCTGTCCTCGGCGTTACGGCCGGCCAGCCGGTCGTTGGAGGAGAGCTGGGGGCCGCCCTTGTGGGCGAGGCCGGCGCTGACCAGGGCGCGCTGGATCGACGCGTACTCCTTGGCCGACGAGAACGCCGCCAGCGCACGGGTACTGCGGATCATCTCCGGGTTGCTGGTCGCCTGCGCCATGTCCTGGGACAGCGACAGCAGCGAGTTGATCAGCTGGTTGTAGCTGGTGACGGTCCGCGCGGCGTTGTCGCCGTCCTTGTAGGAGTTGGCGCGGATCTCGTTGAGGGTGTTGAGCTGGCGGCCGATCTCCAGGACGGTCGCGCGGACACCGGCCATCGTGGCGTCCTGGCCCTGGATGTCACCGGTGGCCTGGTTGAACTTCAGCTTGGCGCGGTCGGTCTCTTCACGGGGCGCGATGACGTTCGCGTCGTCCTTGGAGTTGCCGCTGCCCGCCAGCGGACCGGCAGACTTGTCCCGCTCCACCTGCAACGCGTCGGCGAGCTCGGTCGCCTGCCGGGTCATCTCGGTGAGCAGCTGCATCTTGTCGAGCTGGTCGATGTTCTCCATCGACGTGCCGATGCGCATGCCGCCCAGCGTGGTCGCGGCGACCACCGGAAGCGCGAGCAGGGAGACCAGGCGGGTGCTGATGCGCCAGTTGCGCAGCGCTATTCGTGAACCCGGGCCACTGGGGCCCTTCGCCTTGGGCTTACTGTCCGCGGCGTCATTGCCCGGCGCCTGACTGCCTCCGTCGACGGGCAGAGTGCCCCCGCCGGAACCGTTGCTCTGGGCGCGCTGGGGCGAGGAGGCGCGGTCTGTCCCGCCGCGCAGCTCCGGGTCCGCCGCAGCGCTGCCATCCCTCTTGAAACGTCCCTGCACTAGCGTCGCAACCTCTGGACCAGGCGTCCCACCTCGGCGGGACGGAGTCGAGTCGTATGGGGGACCGCTAAGTCCCCCATGGCGGTCGTGATGGACCGGCGGGCTGCCCTCTCTGGCCGAGAGAACGGCACCACCGCGCGGCGCTACGTTGCGCCCTGCGCGCCGGCTGAAACGTGCGGCGGTCCGTGGAATTCCAGCACAGTGCAGGATCTCCAACAAGAGCGGAGTCGGTCACTGTGACTTGGGTGACGCAATGTACGGAGCGCGTCACGACTTGTAGAACGTACCCCCGTTGATAACGGACTTTTACCCGCGAGTCGTTCGCCCTTAGCGGCTGTCCCAGGTGCGGTGATCGGGAGCGGAACGTGCAGTTCAATCCGCCATTGTCCGTTTCGCCCGGGGATGTTGATCATGGGAAATGCGGCATTTGTCGCACAGTTCGTGAGCAAACTCACAAGAAGATCGTCGAGTTCCCGTGCGCCGCGCAGGGAATAGCGTGCATAGCCTGACGCTTTACATGGTTGCCCAATGTGACAAGGCAACTTCCATGAGCCCTTTCCCGACCTTTGATGACGCGAGGCATGCAGCAGTGAAGACGACGATGATGTTCCGCAACATAGCCAACCCGCGGCGCACCACCCTGGCCCACCTCAACGACGCCGACGAGCTCGGCACCGAGGCACTCGAGACACCGGACCACACCGTCGACCTGCCGGCCCAGACCGCCAATCCCCGCCGCACCGTCCTGATGGACGCCCCCAAGGAGGACGTCCCGGCGTAAAGCGTTCAACGGATCGGCAGCGGCCCCGCGATAGCCTGGAGTGTCAACTCCGGCCAATGATCAATTGAGGGGCAGCGGCAACTCGTGCGCATCGCCAGATTCTCCATCGACGGCAACGTCGGCTTCGGCGTCCTCGAAGGCGACGAACTCGACGTCATCAAGGGGCATCCCTTCGCAGAATTCGAGCGCTCGGGCCAGAAGGTCCCCCTCGACAAGGTCCGGCTGCTGCCGCCGGTCCTGCCCAACAAGGTCGTGGCGATCGGCCGTAACTACGCCGATCACGCCGCCGAGCTGGGCAACGCCGTCCCGGACGTACCGGTCACCTTCTTCAAGCCGTCCACCTCGGTGATCGGCCCCGGCGGCCCCATCGCGTACCCCTCCTTCTCCCAGGAGGTGCACCACGAGGCGGAGCTCGCCGTCGTCATCGGCCGCATGTGCCGGGAGGTGCCCCGCGAGCGCGCCAAGGACGTCATCCTCGGCTACACCTGCGCCAATGACGTCACCGCGCGCGATGTGCAGCAGCGCGAGAAGCAGTGGGCCAGGGCCAAGGGCTTCGACAGCTCCTGCCCGCTCGGCCCCTGGGTCGAGACCGGACTCACCCCCGCGGACATCGCCGCCGGCCTCACCGTCCAGTGCACGGTCAACGGCGAGCAACGTCAGCTGGGCCGTACCAGCGACATGGTCCGCCCGGTCGAGGACCTGATCGTCCACATCACCGAGGCGATGACCCTGCTCCCCGGCGACGTCATCCTCACGGGCACCCCGGCCGGGGTCGGCCCGCTCAACGTCGGCGACGAGGTCGCCGTCACCATCGAAGGCATCGGCACTCTCACCAACAAGGTGATCAAGCGTGGCTAACGCGTCCCCCATCCGCGTCCGTTTCTGTCCCTCCCCGACCGGTAACCCCCATGTCGGCCTGATTCGTACCGCCCTGTTCAACTGGGCCTACGCACGGCACAACAAGGGCAGCCTGGTCTTCCGGATCGAGGACACCGACGCGGCCCGCGACTCCGAAGAGTCCTACCAGCAGCTGCTGGACTCCTTCCACTGGCTCGGCTTCGACTGGGACGAGGGCCCCGAGGTCGGCGGCCCGCACGCGCCGTACCGCCAGTCGCAGCGCATGGACATCTACAAGGACGTCGCCGACAAGCTCCTCGCCGGCGGCCACGCGTACCACTGCTACTGCACCACCGAGGAGCTGGACGGCCGCCGCGAGGCCGCCCGCGCCGCCGGCAAGCCCTCCGGCTACGACGGCACCTGCCGCACGCTGACCGATGAGCAGAAGGCCGCGTACGAGGCCGAGGGCCGTACCTCCATCGTCCGCTTCCGGATGCCCGACGAGCCGATCACCTTCACCGACCTGGTGCGCGGCGAGCTGACCTTCACCCCGGAGAACGTTCCGGACTACGGCATCGTCCGCGCCAACGGCGCGCCCCTCTACACCCTCGTCAACCCCGTCGACGACGCCCTGATGGGGATCACCCACGTCCTGCGCGGCGAGGATCTGCTCTCCTCCACCCCCCGCCAGCTCGCCCTGTACAAGGCGCTGATCGAGCTGGGCATCGCGCAGGCCGTCCCGGCCTTCGGTCATCTGCCCTACGTCATGGGCGAGGGCAACAAGAAGCTCTCCAAGCGCGACCCGCAGGCCAACCTCAACCTCTACCGCGAGCGCGGCTTCCTCCCTGAGGGCCTGCTCAACTACCTTGCGCTGCTCGGCTGGTCGTTCTCGGCGGACCAGGACATCTTCTCCATCCCCGAGCTGATCGAGAAGTTCGACATCGCGGACGTCAACGCCAACCCGGCCCGCTTCGACCTGAAGAAGGCCGAGGCGATCAACGCCGACCACATCCGGCAGCTGGACGTGAAGGACTTCATCACGGCCTGCGAGCCCTGGCTGAAGGCCCCGCACGCCAACTGGGACCCCGAGGACTTCGACGAGGCCGCCTGGCAGGCCATCGCCCCGCACGCCCAGACCCGCCTCACCGTCCTCTCCGACATCACCGCCAATGTCGACTTCCTCTTCCGCAAGGAGCCGGTCGAGGACGAGGCGTCCTGGACGAAGGCGATGAAGGGCGACCCGGTCGCGCTGCTCACCACGGCTCGCGCCAAGCTCGAGGCCGCCGACTGGGCGTCCGGCCCCGAGCCCCTCAAGGAGGCCGTCCTGGCCGCCGGTGAGGAGCACGGCCTCAAGCTCGGCAAGGCACAGGCCCCCGTCCGGGTGGCGGTCACCGGCCGCACGGTCGGCCTGCCGCTCTTCGAGTCCCTGGAGATCCTCGGCAAGGAGCGCACCCTCCAGCGCATCGACGCGGCCCTGGCCAAGCTGGCCGGCTGACCTCGCAGCACTTTCCATGGGCCCGGAAGCCGCACGGCTTCCGGGCCCATGGCCTGTCCGGAGCGCTCGGCTACATTGCCCGTATGCCCGTTCGCGCCGTCCTGTGGGACCTCGACGACACCCTCTTCGACTACTCCGGCTCGGACCGGGCCGGTGCGCTGCGACACCTCCGGGCCGAGGGGCTCCTTTCCGTACACGGCGGCGAGGAGGCGGCACTGGAGCGCTGGCGGACGGTCATGGAGGCCGAGTTCGCCCGTTTCCTCGCCGGCGAGGTGGGCTTTCTCGATCACCGCAGGGCCCGGGCCCGGGCGTTCCTGGGGGCCCCGCTCCTCTCCGACGCCGAGGCGGACGCCTGGTTCGGCCGGTACATCGCCCATTACGAGGCGTCCTGGGTCCTCTTCCCGGACTCCGCACCCGTACTGGAGGCGCTGGCGCCGCTGGTACGGCAGGCGGTGCTGTCCAACGCCACCACCGCCAACCAGGAGCGCAAGCTGGCCGTTCTCGGGATCCGCGGGTCCTTCGAGGCGGTGCTCTGCGCCGATGAACTGGGGTGCGCCAAGCCGGCCGCGGAGGCATTCCACGGCGCCTGTAAGGCGCTTGGCCTAACGCCCGACGAGGTGGTCTACGTGGGCGACAAGCTCGACATCGACGCACTCGGCGCCCGCGATGCCGGGCTGGCCCCCGTATGGCTGGACCGTACGGGCACTGGGGAGGAGGCCCGGGACGGGCTGCCGTCGGGGGTGTGGCGGATCGCGGGCCTGGCGGAGCTCCCCGAGCTGTTGCGCGGAGTTATCGGTTTTGGTGCGCCGTCCACGATCAGGTAATGTTCTTCCTGCGCCGCCCGAGAGGGCCGAAAGGCCTGGCCGGAAAGCGCAAACCAAACAAACCCCCCACGGGGGGTTGAGTTTTGGTGGGCTATGGTGTAATTGGCAGCACGACGGTTTCTGGTTCCGTTAGTCTAGGTTCGAGTCCTGGTAGCCCAGCAAGAGATCTTTCGGTCCACTGTGATCGTGCTGAAGGTTTCTTGATCGCAGTACCAGGCCCCCGTTGTGTAGCGGCCTAGCACGCCGCCCTCTCAAGGCGGTAGCGCCGGTTCGAATCCGGTCGGGGGTACAGATCCTTTCTCTCCGTCTCCTTCGGGTCGCTCCCGGATGCGACGATGCAGAGCCCACACGACTCCGGTCGTGTGGAGGATCGCTAGGGCCCCCGTTGTGTAGCGGCCTAGCACGCCGCCCTCTCAAGGCGGTAGCGCCGGTTCGAATCCGGTCGGGGGTACTGGTCTAAACCACCATGGGCTATGGTGTAATTGGCAGCACGAGTGATTCTGGTTCATTTAGTCTAGGTTCGAGTCCTGGTAGCCCAGCGCGGTGTGTCCTCGGGACACGACAACTGCAGGAAAACTTGCCCCCGTTGTGTAGCGGCCTAGCACGCCGCCCTCTCAAGGCGGTAGCGCCGGTTCGAATCCGGTCGGGGGTACAAGAAGGAGAAGCCCCCCGCATCATGCGGGGGGCTTCTTCGTGTCAACTGCCGCTGCCGAAGCGCCGGTTGGACTCCTCCGCCGCCGCCAGCCGGCGCAGGCTCAGCAGCACCGGCTCATGGAGCACGGTCAGGGCCACCGCCGCCTCCACCTGCTCCGCCGGGGTCGCGTACTCCTCGACCAGATCCAGGTCGGCGACGGCGAGTTGCGTTGCCTGCTGTCCGTAGGGCAGCAGATGTGCGGTGTCGCAGGCGTAATTCAGGCGGTGCAGCGCGGCGATGGCCGTGACGAGCATCCCGAAGGCGGGGGAACTGTCCGCGATCTCCAGGTTGAAGTGCCAGTCCAGGCGCCGCAGCAGCTCGGCGGCGGTGCGCCGGGCGACGGCCGTCGAGGGGGAGCTCTCGTCGGGCTCCGGGCCGTGGGGGAGAGCCTCCACGGCAATGCCCAGACGGGAGAGCTGGTCCAGGGAGTCGTCCTCGACCGCGGCCACCACCTTCCGCGCGGTGTTCACCGGTATCCGGCCGACCTGGATCAGCGCCCGGACGAGCCGCAGCCGCCGCAGGTGCTCCTCGTCGTACTCGGACTGGGTGGCGGAGATCCGGCGGCCCGGCGGCAGCAGCCGCTCGCGCAGGTAGTACTTGATCGTGGCGGTGGACACCCCGCTGCGTTCACTCAGTTCCGCCAGTCGCATACCTCTTGCGCCTTCCCTTGGAGAGTGTCACTATCCAACCATGGATAGCGATGCTATCCAATGTCGGAGGGGGCCGCCATGAGCGGAAAGCCGGTGCAGGGACGGATGACGACGGACGGCGGCCGGGAGGTGGTGGTCTTCCTCATCGGGATGCGCTTCAACAGCTGGCGCGCGGTGCGCAGTTGGCTTCCGGTGTTCCTGGCCATGCCGCGCATGATCAAGGAGCTGGCCCGGGATCCGGACAGCGGGATGATCGGCTGCCGGCTGCTTCCCGGTCTGCCGAGGAACTTCGCCGTCCTGCAGTACTGGGACTCGAAGGAGAAGCTGTTCGCCTACGCCGCGGACCAGAGTGGCGAGCACCGGCCGGCCTGGGCGGCGTTCAACCGGCGGGCCCGGGAGGGGCGGAACAAGGTCGGCTTCTGGCACGAGACCTACGTCGTCCCGGCGGGCTCGTACGAGAGCATCTACGTCAACATGCCGTCGTTCGGGCTGGGGGAGGCCCTGGGGGCGGTGCCGGTCGGGCGGCGCGGGGAGCGGACCGCGGACCGGATCGCGGCCTGAGTGCCGGGGCGCGGCCCCGTCCTGCCGGTCCGGTGGACGCAGGGCGGGGCCGCGCGCCGTGTCAGCCGGTGCGGCGCAGGCCCTCGGAGAGGCGGGCCGCCGCGTCGATGACCGCCTGGGCGTGCATCCGGCCGGGGTGGCGGGTCAGCCGCTCGATCGGTCCGGAGACCGATACGGAGGCCACCACGCGGTTGGAGGGGCCCCGTACGGGGGCGGAGACCGAGGCCACGCCCGGCTCCCGCTCGCCGATCGACTGGGCCCAGCCGCGGCGCCGTACGCCGGACAGGGCGGTGGCCGTGAAGCGTGCGCCCTGCAGACCGCGGTGCAGCCGCTCGGGCTCCTCCCAGGCCATGAGGATCTGGGCGGCCGAGCCAGCCTTCATGGGGAGCGTGGAGCCGACCGGGACGGTGTCCCGCAGTCCGGACAGCCGTTCCGCCGCCGCCACACAGATCCGCATATCGCCCTGCCGGCGATAGAGCTGGGCGCTCTCGCCCGTCACATCGCGCAGATGCGTGAGCACCGGGCCCGCCGTGGCCAGCAGGCGGTCCTCGCCGGCCGCCGCGGCCAGCTCGGACAGGCGTGGGCCGAGGATGAACCGGCCCTGCATGTCCCTCGCCACCATCCGGTGGTGTTCCAGTGCCACGGCCAGCCGGTGGGCCGTGGGTCGTGCAAGCCCTGTCGCCGCGACCAGCCCGGCGAGGGTGGCCGGACCGGACTCCAGGGCACTCAATACCAGAGCTGCCTTGTCGAGAACGCCGACGCCGCTAGAGTTGTCCATGCAACGATACTCGCGTCTCACACTGTGAAACGCAAGTTCAATTTTCCAGGGAAGTCGTCAATCTGTAGGTGTGGCCCTCTACCAGGGCCCGGCGTAAGGCCCGGCACGGGGATTTCTGCGGGCATCGCGCACAGACGAGAAAGGCCGGCACTGCGGCCGGCCGGAGGGAAAGCGATGGGACGGACACTCGCGGAGAAGGTCTGGGACGACCATGTCGTCCGGCGCGCGGAAGGCGAGCCCGACCTCCTCTTCATCGATCTCCACCTGCTGCACGAGGTCACCAGCCCGCAGGCGTTCGACGGCCTCCGTAAGGCCGGCCGTCAGGTGCGCCGTACGGACCTGACCATCGCCACCGAGGACCACAACACCCCCACCCTCGACATCGACAAGCCGATCGCCGACCCGGTCTCGCGCACCCAGCTGGAGACGCTGCGCAAGAACTGTGCGGAGTTCGGCGTCCGACTGCACCCGCTGGGCGACGTCGAGCAGGGCGTTGTCCACGTCGTGGGACCACAGTTGGGACTGACCCAGCCCGGCACCACCGTGGTCTGCGGTGACAGCCACACCTCCACCCACGGAGCCTTCGGCGCGCTGGCGTTCGGCATCGGCACCAGCCAGGTCGAGCACGTCCTGGCCACCCAGACACTGCCCCTGGCGCCCTTCAAGACCATGGCGATCACGGTCGACGGCGAGCTGCCCGAGGGTGTGACGGCCAAGGACCTCATCCTGGCGATCATCGCCAGGATCGGCACCGGCGGCGGCCAGGGCTACGTCCTGGAGTACCGCGGCCCGGCCATCGAGAAACTGTCGATGGAAGCCCGGATGACCATCTGCAACATGTCGATCGAGGCGGGCGCGCGGGCCGGCATGATCGCCCCCGACAAGACCACCTTCGACTACCTGCAGGGCCGCGACCACGCTCCCCAGGACGAGGACTGGGACGCCGCGGTCGCCTACTGGAAGACGCTGCGCACCGACGACGACGCGGTCTTCGACGCCGAGGTGCACATCGATGCCTCCGCGCTGGCGCCGTTCGTCACCTGGGGCACCAACCCCGGCCAGGGCGCGCCGCTTTCGGCGCAGGTCCCCGACCCGGCTTCGTACGAGGACGCCTCGGAGCGCTACGCCGCCGAAAAGGCCCTGGAGTACATGGGGTTGACGGCGGGTCAGCCGCTGCGCGAGATCAACGTGGACACCGTCTTCGTAGGTTCGTGCACCAACGGCCGTATCGAGGACCTGCGCTCCGCGGCCTCGATCCTGGAGGGCCGCAAGGTCGCCGACGGCGTACGGATGCTGATCGTTCCCGGCTCGGTCCGGGTCTCCCTGGAGGCCGTCGCCGAGGGTCTGGACAAGGTCTTCACCGCGGCGGGCGCCGAATGGCGGCACGCGGGCTGCTCGATGTGCCTGGGCATGAACCCCGACCAGCTGGCGCCCGGTGAGCGCTCCGCGTCCACCTCGAACCGCAACTTCGAGGGCCGGCAGGGCAAGGGCGGTCGTACCCACCTGGTCTCGCCGCAGGTTGCCGCCGCAACAGCGGTTCTCGGCCATCTGGCCTCACCGGCCGACCTGGCCTCAACGGCCGGCCAGTCCGACGTCGCCACGCCCGCGGGAGTCTGAACCATGGAAGCTTTCACCACCCACACCGGCCGGGCCGTCCCGCTGCGCCGCAGCAATGTCGACACCGACCAGATCATCCCTGCTCACTGGCTGAAGAAGGTCACCCGCGACGGTTTTGAGGACGGGCTGTTCGAGGCCTGGCGCAAGGACCCGCAGTTCGTCCTCAACCAGGAGCAGTACAACGGCGCCACGGTGCTGGTCGCCGGCCCCGACTTCGGTACCGGCTCCTCGCGTGAACACGCCGTATGGGCGCTGCAGAACTACGGCTTCAAGGCCGTCATCTCCTCGCGGTTCGCGGACATCTTCCGCGGTAACTCCCTCAAGAACGGTCTGCTGACGGTGGTCCTGCCGCAGGAGACCGTGGACCGGCTGCAGCAGCTGGTGGAGGCCGACCCGGCCGCCGAGGTGACCGTTGACCTGGTCGGCAGGCAGGTTCGCGCCGAGGGCGTGACCGCCGACTTCGAGCTGGACGAGAACGCCCGTTGGCGGCTGCTGGAGGGGCTGGACGACATCAGCCTCACCCTTCGGGAGGAGTCGTCCATCGTGGAGTACGAGGCGAACAGGCCGCCGTTCAAGCCGCGTACCATCGAGGCCTGACCTCGGGTTTTATGGCTCAAAGCTATATTGCGTACGATGCGCCCCCTGTGCAGTTGGCAGGGGGCGCATCTGCTTGTGCAGGCGGCTGTTGAGGCCCCGTGAAGCGACAACTCGGCGCAGATGGCACAATTAGCGCATGGAACGCGACGACCAACTCGAGCTCTACGGTCTCGTCGCCGACCGGCTCAAGGACGCACATACAAGAGTGCGCACACTGCAAGTCCCGGAGGGCGTACGGATGGCGCTGACCCGGAAGCTGCTCGTCATCACGGCCGCGGCTAAACACGATCTTGCGGACGCGGCAAGGCGTCTGGAGTGGTTCATGGAAGACCTCGACGAAGGTCGTTATCCCCAAGATGTGCGTGCCGACGGAAGTCCGTGAAGGTCGACTTCGTTGCGGCACAAGGGTGATTAGCCCGTTTCGTGTTTGATTTGCGGTATATATCTGCCTAACGTGCGAAAAAGCTTGGAAACTTTCCTTCCAGCAATGTCTCCGAAGGGGAAGACGTGAACAAGGCGCAGCTCGTAGAAGCCATTGCCGACAAGCTCGGCGGCCGCCAGAACGCCGCGGACGCGGTGGACGCCGTACTGGACGCAATCGTCCGTTCCGTGGTCACCGGCGACCGTGTTTCGGTCACCGGATTCGGTTCGTTCGAGAAGGTCGACCGCCCGGCCCGCTACGCCCGCAACCCGCAGACGGGTGAGCGCGTACGGGTCAAGAAGACCTCCGTGCCGCGTTTCCGCGCCGGTCAGGGCTTCAAGGACCTGGTGAGCGGCTCGAAGAAGCTCCCCAAGGGCGGAGAAGTCTCCGTCAAGAAGGCCCCCAAGGGCAGCCTCTCCGGTGGCACCGCCATCAAGAAGGCCGCCGCCAAGAAGGCCACCGCCAAGAAGTCCGCCGCGAAGAAGGCGACGGCGAAGAAGGCGACGGCGAAGAAGACCACCGCGGCGAAGAAGGCCACCGCGAAGAAGACGACGGCGAAGAAGACCGCCACGAAGGCCACCGCCAAGAAGGCGGCCCCGGCCAAGAAGACCGCCACGAAGAAGGCCACGGCGAAGAAGACCGCCCCCGCCAAGAAGGCGACCGCGAAGAAGGCCCCCGCGAAGAAGGCCACCGCGCGCAAGACCACCGCCAAGAAGACCACCGCACGCAAGCGGTAATTCAGCAGCGGCGACGCCACGCGTCGGGCCGGTCTCCCTTCGGGGAGCCCGGCCCGCGGTGCGTCCGGGGCCACCCGGACGGGCAGGCCCCGAGTCCCTTGTGGCCCACGGGCGGACGAAGGGGCCCGGGACCTCCTCGTCTAGGCTCTCTCCCATGCAGGCCACCGCGTATACGTACGACTCCGAGACCCGCTCCGGCAGTGTGCTGCTGGACGACGGCACCCCGCTGCCCTTCGACGCGGCGGCCTTCGACGCCGGCGGTCTGTTGCTGCTGCGGCCCGGTCAGCGGGTCCGAATCGACGTCACCGGCGAAGGGGACGACCGGCATATCGCCCTGGTCACCCTCCAGACGCTCTGACCTGCGGCGGCAGCAGCCGCGGGGATCCGTCCGGGGTATCGCTCCCCGCAGCCGCTCCGCCCGCCAGATACGGCGCCTGGAGCGCCGTGTGCGGGCCCACGCCCAGCGCCAGCGCGGCCAGCAGATCCTCGCCGGTGTCCACGTCCCGGCGTACCGACGGCACCCCGGGCGCGGTGATCTCCCGGGCCCCGGATGCCAGGTGACGGGCCCGGGACGCTCCTCCGAATGCCGGTTCCAATTCCACTCCGGAAGTCGCGGTCAGAAGTGTTGTCCCGATATCCGCCGCATCCGCGAGAAATGCACGGGGAAATTGCGAAGCGGAATGGAGCACCAGTTCCAGCTCGGCGGGGCGCAGCGCCGGAAGGTCGGCGTTCAGTGCGGCGACCGCCGCGCCCGGGCGACGCGCCCGGACCGCGCCCGCTCCATGGACCAGGGCCGCGTTGAGTCCGCGGGCCGGTGTGTCGGGCACGATGCGCGCTCCCAGCGCCGCCAGGCGCTCACCGGCGCGCTGATCGTCCGTGACAACCGCCACATCCCGGACGTCCTTGCAGGCCAGCGCCGCTGTCACGGTATCCAGGGCGAAGGCGAGGGCCAGCCGGGGCCGGAACTCCTCACCGGCGGCCGGGGAGAGCCTGCTCTTGGCCCGCACCAGCGGTTTCAGCGGCACCACCAGGCTCCAGCCCACATCCGCTCCCTCTCTACGCATCGGCGCCATTCTCACCTGCTGCCGCCGCTCTCCGGGAGCGTCGGGGTTACGGTGTCCTCGACATAGCGGGTACCTGGGGCGACACTTGTGCGGCTGCCGGCCCGCAGCAGCTTTGCAGGTCCCACAAGGAGGGTGTCCCAGTGTCCCGCCGCAGAATCGGCTTCTGGTACCGCTTGGCCGCGGTCATCTGCAAACCGCCGCTCTTGGTTCTGTTCAAGCGGGACTGGCTGGGAATGGAGCACATTCCGGCCGACGGCGGTTTTATCACCGCGGTCAACCACAACTCGTATCTTGATCCGCTCTCCTATGCGCACTATCAGTACAACACCGGGCGGGTCCCCCGATTCCTCGCCAAGGCCGGACTCTTCAAGAGCGGCTTTGTCGGCCTGATGATGCGCGGCACCGGACAGATCCCCGTGTACCGGGAAACCACCGACGCCGCGACCGCGTTCCGCGCCGCCGTCAGCGCCATCGAGAAGGGCGAATGCGTCGCCTTCTACCCCGAGGGCACCCTCACCCGCGACCCCGAGCTGTGGCCCATGCAGGGCAAGACCGGTGCCGCCCGGGTGGCGTTGCTGACCAAGGCGCCGGTCATTCCCGTCGCGCAGTGGGGCGCCAATGACGCGATGCCGCCGTACGCCAAGGAGAAGAAGCTCCGCCTCCTTCCGCGCAAGACGCTGCGGGTGAAGGCAGGGCCGCCGGTCGACTTGAGCGCGTACTACGGCCAGGAACCGACCGCCGAGGTGCTGCGCGCCGTCACCGACGTCATCATGACCGCGATCACCGAGCAGCTGGCCGACCTGCGCGGCGAGCCCGCGCCGTCCGAACCGTACGACTGGCGCAAGGCGATCGCCCGGGAACGCCGCGCCGCCCGGGAGGCCGCCAAGTCCGGCCAGGGCGCCACGGCGGCCAAGGCCCCCGCGGAGCCGGCCGTCGCCACCGAACCGGCCGTCGGCCCGCAGCAGGCCCGAAGCACCCAGCAGGCACAGGAGGATGAAAGCAAGTGACGCGCTGCGCCGTCTACGGCACGGGGTCCTGGGGTACCGCCTTCGCGATGGTGCTCGCCGACGCGGGATGCGAGGTGACCCTGTGGGGACGCCGTACGGCCCTGGTCGACGCCATCAACAACGGCCGTACGAACCCTGACTATCTGCCGGGGGTCGAGCTCCCCGCGTCCGTACGGGCCACCACCGACCCGGCGGAAGCGGCGCGCGGCGCGGAGTTCGCCGTACTGGCCGTTCCCGCCCAGACGCTGCGCGGCAATCTCGCCGAATGGGCGCCCCTGCTGCCCGACGGGACGGTCCTGGTCTCCCTGATGAAGGGCGTCGAACTGGGCACGGCCAAGCGCATGAGCGAGGTCATCGAGGAGGTCGCCAAGGTCCCCGCGGAGCGCGTCGCGGTGCTGACCGGCCCCAACCTCGCCAAGGAGATCGCCGCCCGGCAGCCGGCCGCCGCGGTCGTCGCGTGCGCCGATGAGGCGGTCGCCCAGCGGTTCCAGACCGCCTGCCACACCGCGTACTTCCGCCCGTACACCAACACCGACGTGGTGGGCTGTGAACTGGGCGGCGCGGTCAAGAACGTCATCGCGCTCGCCGTCGGCATCGCCACCGGCATGGGCCTGGGCGACAACGCCAAGGCATCCCTGATCACCCGCGGTCTGGCCGAGACCACCCGGCTCGGCCTCGTCATGGGCGCCGACGCGCACACCTTCGCCGGGCTGGCCGGCATGGGCGACCTCGTCGCCACCTGCTCCTCGCCGCTGTCGCGCAACAACACCTTCGGCACCAACCTCGGCCGCGGAATGACGCTCCAGGAGACCATCGCGGTCACCAAGCAGACCGCCGAGGGCGTCAAGTCCTGCGAATCCGTACTGGATCTGGCCCGCAGGCACGGCATCGACATGCCGCTCACCGAGACGGTCGTGGAGATCGTCCACGAGGGCAAGCCGCCGATGGTCGCCCTCAAGGAGCTGATGTCGCGCAGCGCCAAGTCCGAACGGCACTGAAACCGGGGCCGAAGCGTCCGACCGGCACCTTTGCGTCAGGAGGCGTGGCCCCCGGCACCCCGGAGGGCGTCGGCGCGGCACCACCAACGGCCGCCGCAGCACTGACTCCGCGCCGGTCAGCAGGTACCCTCAACCCGATATGAGCAGCGAGACCTCCCCACACAAGCCCCGCGTCGCCGTCGTGTTCGGCGGCCGCAGCTCCGAGCACGCCATCTCCGTACTCACGGCCGGCGCCGTGCTGCGCGCCATCGACCGCGACAAGTACGACGTGCTGCCCATCGGCATCACCACCGACGGCCGCTGGGCGCTGACCACCGACGACCCCGATCGGATGGCCATCGCGGACCGGCAGCTGCCCTCGGTGGCCGCGCTCGCCGAGTCCACCGAGGGCGGCGTGGTACTTCCCGTCGACCCCACCAACCGCGAGGTCGTCTACAGCGAACCGGGCTCGGTCCCCAAGGCGCTGGGCGAGGTCGACGTCGTCTTCCCCGTGCTGCACGGCCCCTACGGCGAGGACGGCACCCTGCAGGGCCTGCTGGAGCTCTCCGGTGTGCCCTACGTCGGCTCGGGCGTCCTCGCCTCCGCCGTCGGCCAGGACAAGGACTACATGAAGCGGGTGTTCACCTCCTTCGGGCTGCCGGTCGGCCCGTACGAGGTCATCCGCCCCCGTGAGTGGGAAAAGGATCCCGCAGCCGCCCGCAGGAAGATCGTGGACTTCGCCGGCGAGCACGGCTGGCCGCTCTTCGTGAAGCCCGCCCGGGCCGGCTCGTCCATGGGCATCACCAAGGTCGACGACCTCGGCGGCCTGGACGAGGCGATCGAGGAGGCCCGGCTGCACGACCCCAAGATCCTCGTGGAGTCGCTGCTGCGCGGCCGCGAGATCGAGTGCGGGGTGCTGGAGTTCGAGGAGGGCCCGCGGGCCAGCGTGCCGGCCGAGATCCCGCCCGTCACCGCGCACGACTTCTACGACTTCGAGGCCAAGTACATCGACTCGGCCGACGGGATCGTGCCGGCGCCGCTGAGCGCCGAACAGACCGCGAAGGTCCAGGAGCTGGCCGTCGCGGCCTTCGATGCGGCGTCCTGCGAGGGCCTGGTGCGCGCGGACTTCTTCCTGCAGGACAACGGCGAGTTCGTGATCAACGAGATCAACACGCTGCCCGGATTCACGCCCATCTCGATGTACCCGCGGATGTGGCAGGAGAGCGGTGTGAGCTACCCGGAGTTGATCGACCGGCTCCTGCAGGCCGCCCTGCAGCGCTCCACGGGTCTGCGCTGAGCACTGCCCGCCCCGGCGGCCGGTCCGTCCCCTGCGGGACGGTTCCTAGACCCCGGCGGGAACGGTCTTCTTCACGGCGCCCCCGAGGTCGGTGAGCACATCGACCTCGGGGGCGTACTTCCCGGGAACGGTCACCTCGACGAAGGCCTTCCGCAGCACCGTCGTGAAGCGATAGCCGTCGTCCTGTTTCTCAAAGAGCCATTCGACCCCATTGACTTCCGCCGCGTCGGCGTTGGGGTTGTAATGTTCACTCCCGTACGTCAGGACATCGGGCTTCGGCACCCCGCAGCGCAGTTTCACGGCAGGATCGCCCCATATGGCAGTGAAGTCGGAGACGGGCTCGGGAGTACCCCGCTTCAGCCCGTCCACGGTCTGCGGCAACTCCTTGTGGAGCGCCTTGCAGTACCGCGCCGCTGCACCCTCGGGGGAGGGTACGGCCATGTCTTCGGAAGAGGAGCAGCTCACCGCGGCGAACAGCACGGTGAGTACCGGGAGGGCCAGGTACCGGCGGCGCGTAGGGATCACCCGGCCGAGGATACGGGGGAGCTAAATATGCACGACCGGGCAGGTAAGGGTGCGCGTGATGCCATCCACTTGCTGGACCTTCGCGACCACCATGCGGCCGAGCTCGTCGACCGTGTCGGCCTGAGCGCGCACGATGACGTCATAGGGACCGGTCACGTCCTCGGCCTGCAGCACGCCATGGATCGTGGAGATCACCTCAGCTACCGCCGAGGCCTTGCCGACCTCGGTCTGGATCAGGATGTAGGCCTGTACCACGGAACCTCCAGGGCGGCTACGAGGATCATGTGGGAAGAAGGGACGCCACGGTACCGCGTCACCGAGCGGAGCGGGGAGACCCGCGCGGTGAACACGGCGAGTGCGGCACAGTCGTCAGCCACGTACGGACCGTCCGTACACATGGGAAGGGCAACAGCATGAAGGGCACCGTGGGCGAGCTGGGGGAGTTCGGGCTGATCAGGGAGCTCACCTCCCGGCTCACCACCACTCCGGCCGTACGGATCGGGCCGGGTGACGACGCCGCGGTGGTCACCGCGCCGGACCGGAGGGTGGTCGCCAGCACCGACATCCTCCTGGAGGGCCGGCACTTCAGGCGCGACTGGTCCACCGCCTACGACGTCGGCCGCAAGGCCGCCGCGCAGAACCTCGCCGACATCGCGGCGATGGGCGCGGTGCCCACGGCGATCCTGCTCGGCCTGGTCGTGCCCGCTGAGCTCCCCGCGACCTGGCCGACCGAGCTGATGGACGGGCTGCGCGACGAGTGCCAGGTGGCCGGTGCCGCGGTCGTCGGCGGAGACGTCGTGCGCGGCGACACCATCACCGTCGCCATCACCGCGCTCGGCGATCTGCGCAACCAGGAACCGGTCACCCGGGCCGGTGCCCAGCCCGGCGACGTGGTCGCGGTGACCGGCTGGCTCGGCTGGTCCGCCGCCGGGCATGCCGTCCTCTCCCGCGGATTCCGCTCGCCGCGCGCCTTCGTGGAGGCCCACCGCCGCCCCGAGCCGCCTTACCACGCGGGTCCGGCGGCCGCCGGGCTCGGCGCCACCGCCATGACGGACGTCAGCGACGGACTGGTCGCCGATCTCGGGCACATCGCCGAGGCCAGCAAGGTCCGGATCGATCTGCGGTCCGCCGGTATCGACATCCCCTCGCAGATGTCCGACATCGGCACGGCCGTGGGCGTGGACCCCATGCAGTGGGTGCTCAACGGCGGCGAGGACCACGCGATCGTCGCGACCTTCCCGCCCGATGTGAAGCTGCCCGCCCGGTGGAAGGTCATCGGCGAGGTGCTCAACCCCTCCGCGCTGCCCCAGGTGACGGTGGACGGCGCCCCCTGGGCGAAGGCCGGCTGGGACCACTTCGGCGACAACGGGGACGCCGGATAGGCCCGGTACGGGCCACCGGCGACGCCGGTACGGGCACCCGCAGGACCGCGGGGTGCCGCCGAGTAGATTCGGCGGTATGCACATACCTCCACGCGTCCTCACCATCGCCGGGTCCGATTCCGGCGGCGGCGCGGGCATCCAGGCCGACCTGAAGACGATGCTGGCGCTCGGCACCCACGGCATGAGCGTGCTCACCGCCGTCACCGCCCAGAACTCCCTGGGCGTACAGGGCGCGTGGGAGCTGCCGGCCGAGGCCGTACGGGCCCAGTTCCGCAGCGTCGTCGACGACATCGGCGTGCAGGCGGTGAAAACCGGGATGCTCTCCTCGGCCGAACTCGTCGAGACCGTCGCCGAGCTGCTCGCCGGACTGCGGGTACCGGTCGTCATCGACCCCGTGGGCGTCTCCAAGCACGGCGATGCGCTCCTCGCCGCCACCGCTCTGGACGCGGTCCGCACCACGCTGCTGCCGACGGCCACCGTCGCCACCCCCAACCTGGACGAGGTCGCGCAGCTGACCGGTATCCGCGTCGAGGAGGAGGCCGGTATGCGGCGGGCGGCCGCCGCGATCCTGGACTTCGGTCCGCGCTGGGCGCTGATCAAGGGCGGCCATCTGACGGCCGGGCACGACGGCACCGAGAACAGCGCCGTCGATCTGCTCACCGACGGCACCGAGGAGCACTGGCTGCGCGCCCCCCGCCACGACAACCGGCACACCCACGGCACCGGCTGCACCCTCGCCAGCGCGCTCGCCGCGCAGCTCGCCAAGGGGGACGCCGTCCCGCAGGCCGCCGCGGCGGCGAAGGACTATGTCACCGGCGCCCTCGCGGCCGGCTTCCGGCTGGGCGCGGGCATCGGCCCCGTGGACCACGGCTGGCGCTGGCGCGGCACGCACTGACCGCGCGCACCGCGGCCGCACGGCCGGGCGAAGCAGCCGCTGCGCCCGGCCCCGGGAACGGCAGAAGCCGGTCCACCACGAAGGGGGACCGGCTTCTCAAGCAACCGGCTGGGCTGCGCTACGGCTAAGACGTCAGCGCGAGACCTTGCCGGCCTTGATGCACGAGGTGCAGGCGTTGAGCCGCTTCGGCGTGCGCCCGATCACTGCACGCACCGTCTGGATGTTGGGGTTCCAACGACGGTTGGTACGGCGATGCGAGTGCGAGACACTCTTGCCGAAGCCCGGCCCCTTGCCGCAGACGTCGCAGTTGGCAGCCACGGGTCACTCCAAAGACTTCAGATGCACTTACGGTGAAATCCCGACGAGCCGAGTGCATTGCCCGAACGGCACCGTCAGGAGAGGAATGGCCCGATTCTCATCGGGCAACCGGAGCAGCATACAACGGCCGCTCCCGTAGAACGAAACTACCACGCACCCCCGGCCCCCCGACCCGGCCCCGCCCCCGGAGCGCGGCTACTGTGCGGTGCATCCCGCGACCCAGGAGGACGACGTGCCGTACCCGCTCGACGCCGCCGCGGTCCGCTCCTGGTGCGGGCTGGCGCTGGAGGCGCTCGGACGGGAACGCGAGCGGATCGACGCGATCAACGTCTACCCGGTGGCCGACGGCGATACCGGCACCAACCTCTATCTGACCCTCGAATCGGCCGCCCGCGCGGTCGAGGCCGCCTTCGACGGGCACGCCTCGGCCGGCACCGCACCCCGCCTCGCGGACGCCATCGGCGCCATGGCACACGGCGCCCTCATCGGGGCGCGCGGCAACTCCGGCACGATCGTGGCGCAGCTGCTGCGCGGGATGACCGAGGTGCTGGCCGCCACCGACGGCTCCCCCGACGCCCTGCGGCGGGCGCTGCGCCGGGCCGCCGCATCGACCTACGAGGCGGTCGCCCACCCCGTGGAGGGCACCGTCCTGACGGTGGCGACCGCCGCCGCCGATGCCGCGGAACGGGCCGCGGGCGAGGACGCCGGGGCCGCCGAGGTCGCCCGCGCCGCCCACGAGGGCGCCCGCACCGCCCTGCAGGCGACCCCCGGGCAGCTCGCGGTCCTGGGCCGGGCCGGTGTCGTGGACGCCGGCGGCTGCGGACTCGTCGCCCTGCTGGGCGCGCTCGCCGATGTGCTGTCCGGGGAGGTCTCGGCGGCACCGGTCGCCGTACGCGCCGACGCCCCGCTCCCCGAGGCGGCCGGCTGCGAGGTCGCGGGCCGGGTGACGGCGAACGGCTGCGGGGACCCGGACGGACCCGCCTTCGAGGTGATCTACCTGCTGGAGGCCGACGACACCGCTGTGGCGCGGCTGCGGGCCCGGCTCGACGGACTCGGTGACTCCCTGGTGGTGGTCGGCGGGGACGGCCTGTGGAACGTCCACGTCCATGTCGACGACGCGGGCGCCGCCGTGGAGGCCGGCATCGAGGCGGGCCGCCCGTACCGGATCCGCATCACGCACTTCGGCGGTGCCCGCACCAAGGAGCCGGCGATGACGGCGCGGGGCGTGGTCACGGTGGTGCCGGGCGCCGGGCTCGCCGGGCTGTGTGCACAGGCCGGTGCGACCCCCGTCCCGGTACGTCCCGGGGAGCCACCCGCCAGCGGCGAACTGGTGCAGGCGATCCGGCAGGCGCACGCCCGTGAGGTGATGCTGCTGCCGAACGACCACGACCTGCGGCACACCGCGGCGGCCGCCGCCGAACAGGCCCGCACCGAAGGCGTACGGGTCGCGCTCATCCCCACCCGCTCCGCCGTCCAGGGCCTCGCGGCGCTGGCCGTGCACGAACCGGGCCGCAGCTTCGACGAGGACGTGGTCGCGATGACCGCGGCCGCGGGCGCCACCCGGTACGCCGAGCTGGCCCTCGCCGAGCGGCAGTCGTGGACGATGGCCGGCGTCTGCCAGGCCGGGGACGTCCTCGGCCTGATCGACGGCGATGTCGCGGTGATCGGCTCCGACCTCACCGGCACCGCGATGACCGTGCTCGACCGGATGCTGTCCGCGGGCGGGGAGATGGTGACCCTGGTCCTCGGCGCGGAGGCGCCCGACGGGCTCGCCGAGCGGCTGGCGGGCCATGTCCGCGAGCGTCATCTCGCCGTGGACACCGTCGTCTACGACGGCGGTCAGTACGCTGCGCCGCTGCTCATCGGCGTGGAGTGAGCGCGCGGCACCGGCGTGAGCGCGCCGGGCCGGTGAGACGGCCGCGATTGTCACAGGCGTGGTGTGCAATAGATGCGTGGCAGCGCTCGACGAACCTCTGAAGAAAATCCTCGGTGGCACCACCGCGAAGGTGCTGGCCGAGCATCTCGACCTGCATACGGTCGGCGACCTGTTGCACCACTATCCGCGCCGCTATGCCGAGCGCGGCGAACTGACCCGGCTCGCGGACCTCCCGCTGGACGAACATGTCACGGTCGTCGCACAGGTCGCGGATTCCCGGGTGCTGAAATTCAACGGCGGCCGGGGACAGCGCCTCGAAGTGACGCTCACCGACGGCAGCGGCCGGCTCCGGCTGGTCTTCTTCGGCAAGGGCATTCACAAGCCCCATAAGGACCTGCTCCCCGGGCGCCGGGCGATGTTCGCCGGCAAGGTGTCGGTCTTCAACCGCAAACTGCAGCTCGCGCACCCCGAATACGAGCTCCTGGACGGCGACGCCGAGGACGGGGCCGATGCGGTCAGCGCCTTCGCCGGCCAGCTCCTGCCGATCTACCCGGCCTGCCAGCAGATGGCGTCCTGGAAGATCGCCAAGGCGGTCGACGCGGTGCTGCCCAGCGCGCAGGACGCCGTCGATCCGCTGCCCGAAGCGCTCCGGGAGGGCCGGGAGCTGGTCCCGCTCACCGAGGCGCTGCTCAAGGTCCACCGTCCGGCGAGCAAGGCCGATATCGCCGCCGCGCGGGACCGGCTGAAGTGGGACGAGGCGTTCGTCCTGCAGGTCGCGCTCGCCCGGCGCCGCCTCGCCGAGACCCAACTCCCCGCCGTGGCGCGGACCTTGGCCACGGGCGGCATCCTCGACGCCTTCGACGCCAAGCTGCCCTTCACGCTCACCGACGGCCAGCAGAAGGTCAGCCGGGAGATCTTCGACGAGCTGGCGACCGAGCACCCCATGCACCGCCTCCTCCAGGGCGAGGTGGGCTCCGGCAAGGCCCAGCCGCTGGATGCGCTCGTGCTGACGCCGCGCGGCTTCCGGCCCATGGGGGAGATGACCGTCGGCACGGAAGTGGTGGTGCCGAGCGGGGAGCGGGCCGTGGTGGACGGCGTCTTCCCGCAGGGGGAGCGGGAGGTGTGGCGGCTGGTGCTGTCCGACGGGAGCACCGTCGAGTGCGATGACGAGCATCTGTGGATCGTCGGAACCGACGATGCCCGGGAGCGGGTGCTGACCACACGCGAGCTGCGCGGCGACCTCTGCGGCCCCGACGGCCACCCCCGGTGGTCCATCGCGGCGGCCACCCCGGTGGATCTCGACGACGGCGGGAACCGCCCGCTCGATCCGTATCGGGTGGGGCGGGCGTTGGGCGGGGGCGATCGGCTCCCCGGTGCGGAAGCGGATCTCGACGGGGCGACGGCCGGTGCGCTGCGCGGGCGCCGGGTGCCCCACGCCTACCGCAACGCACCGCTCAAGGAGCGCCTGGCCGTGCTGCAGGGGCTGATGGACGCGGGGGGCGAGCGCGGGGCGGCCGGTGCGGCGTTCCGCGCGGCGCCCGCCCCGCTGGCCGGCGATCTTGCCTGGCTGGTGCGCTCCCTGGGCGGCCATGCCCGGCAGCGGCCCGTGGGGGACGGCGGATACGACGTATCCGTGGCGCTGCCCGCTGCCTGCGACCTGTTCCGCGAGGCGGCGACCGACGGTGCCGCGCGGCCGGCCGGCGCCGAGGACTTCCGGCGCACCATCCGGGCCATCGAGTACGTCGGCCGCAAGCCCGTCCAGTGCATCAGCGTCCGGCACCCCGGCCACGCCTATGTGACCGACCACTTCACCGTCACCCACAACACCATGGTCGCGCTGCGCGCCATGCTCGGTGTGGTCGACAGCGGCGGCCAGGCCGCGATGCTGGCGCCGACCGAGGTCCTCGCCCAGCAGCACCACCGCTCGATCACCGAGATGATGGGGGAGCTGGCCGAGGGCGGGATGCTCGGCGGCGCGGAGAAGGGCACCAAGGTGGTGCTGCTGACCGGCTCCATGGGCGCCGCCGCCCGCCGGCAGGCGCTGCTCGATCTGGTCACCGGCGAGGCCGGGATCGTCGTCGGCACCCACGCCCTGATCGAGGACAAGGTGCAGTTCCACGACCTGGGCCTGGTCGTCGTCGACGAACAGCACCGCTTCGGCGTCGAGCAGCGGGACGCGCTGCGCGGCAAGGGCAAGCAGCCGCCGCATCTCCTGGTCATGACGGCGACCCCGATTCCCCGCACGGTCGCCATGACCGTCTTCGGTGATCTGGAGACCTCCGTCCTGGACCAACTCCCCGCCGGGCGCTCGCCGATCGCCACCCATGTGGTGCCCGCCAAGGACAAACCGCACTTCCTCGCGCGTGCCTGGGAGCGGGTCCGCGAAGAGGTGGAGGCCGGGCATCAGGGCTATGTGGTGTGCCCCCGGATCGGCGACGAGGAGGAAGCGCCCAAGGGGGCGAAGAAGACGGCCGGCTCCAAGGGGGCCGCGGACAAGGCGAGTTCGCCGGAGGACGCGGAGGAGAAGCGCCCGCCGCTCGCGGTGCTCGATATCGCCGGGCAGCTCACCGAGGGGCCGCTCGCCGGGCTGCGGGTGGCGGTGCTGCACGGCCGGATGGCGCCGGATGACAAGGATGAGGTAATGCGCCGGTTCGCCGCCGGCGAGCTGGATGTGCTGGTGGCCACGACCGTCATCGAGGTCGGGGTGAACGTCCCGAACGCCACCGCCATGGTGATCATGGACGCGGACCGCTTCGGTGTCTCCCAGCTGCACCAGCTGCGCGGCCGGGTCGGCCGTGGCTCGGCTGCCGGGCTGTGTCTGCTGGTCAGCGAGATGCCCGAGGCGAGCCCGGCCCGCGCCCGGCTCGCCGCCGTGGCCGCCACCCTCGACGGCTTCGAACTCTCCCGTATCGACCTGGAACAGCGGCGCGAGGGCGATGTCCTCGGCCAGGCGCAGTCCGGCGTCCGCTCGTCGCTGCGGATGCTCGCGGTCATCGACGACGAGGAGGTGATCGCGGCCGCCCGCGAGGAGGCCACCGCGCTGGTCACCGCCGATCCCGAGCTGACCGGATACCCCGAGCTGCGGATCGCCCTTTCCGCCCTGCTGGACGAGGAACGGGAGCAGTATCTGGACAAGGGGTGAGCGGGTGCCGCGGCCCTCTCCGGGGCGCGGCCGGCGGGGGCCCGGCCGCCCGGCCACGGCTCAAGGCCCCCCGCCGCCACGTGAGATCGATCACCACTCGGTGCGCTTCCGGGGAGCCCCGGCCGGACGCCGGGCCCCGGCTGACGGAATATCGTGGAGGAGCGGAGCCCGCCCGGCTCCTCCATACCGACCACGCGCAACGTAAGGACGGGCCCATGACCCGCGTGATCGCCGGCACGGCCGGCGGCCGCCGCCTGGCCGTACCACCGGGAAACGGCACCCGCCCGACCTCCGACCGTGCGCGTGAGGGCATGTTCTCCACCTGGGAGTCGCTCGACGGACCGCTGCCCGGTGCCCGGGTGCTCGATCTGTACGGCGGTTCCGGCGCGGTCGGCCTGGAGGCGCTCTCCCGCGGCGCCGCACACGTCCTGCTGGTCGAGGCCGATCCCCGCGCGGTGCGCACCATCCGGGACAACGTCCGCACGGTCGGACTCCCGGGCGTCGAGGTCCGGGCCGGCAAGGCCGAGCAGACCGCCGCCGCACCGGCCCCGGGCGAGCCGTACGACATCGTGTTCCTGGACCCGCCCTATGCGGTGACCGATGAGGATCTCCGCGAGATCCTGCTCACACTCCGTGGTCAGGGGTGGCTTGCGGAGCAGGCACTCGTCACCGTGGAGCGCAGTACCCGAGGCGGCACGTTCCCATGGCCGGACGGTTTTGAAGCGATCAAGGCCCGTCGCTACGGCGAGGGGACGCTTTGGTACGGTCGCGCCGCTTCGACGTCCGCCGAATCGACGTCAGTAAGCGTGTCATGACCGGATCGGAGAGCGAGGAACCCGAGTTGCGCCGCGCCGTCTGTCCGGGGTCATTCGACCCCATCACCAATGGGCATCTGGACATCATCGCCCGTGCCTCCAAGCTGTACGACGTCGTCCATGTCGCCGTGATGATCAACCAGTCCAAGCAGGGACTGTTCACGGTCGACGAGCGGATCGAGCTGATCCGCCGGGCCACCGCCGAGTACGGCAATGTGGAGGTCGAGTCCTTCCACGGCCTGCTCGTCGACTTCTGCAAGCAGCGCGACATCCCCGCGATCGTCAAGGGGCTGCGGGCCGTCAGCGACTTCGACTACGAGCTGCAGATGGCCCAGATGAACAACGGCCTGTCCGGAGTGGAGACCCTCTTCGTCCCCACCAACCCCACCTACAGCTTCCTCTCCTCCAGCCTCGTCAAGGAGGTCGCCGCCTGGGGCGGTGATGTCTCCCATCTGGTGCCGGCGTTCGTCCTGGAGGCCCTCACCGAGCGCCTGCGGAAGAAGGACTGACACCGCTGGACGCACCGGCCCGGTGCCAGACTGATGGGCCGTCAGTTGGTGTCGGGCAAAGGGGCCGTGGACGTACAGTCGTCCCGTTCCGTCGTTCCAACCCTTCAGAGAGTGGCGAGTCCAAAGTGGACGTGCAGAAGAAGCTCGACGACATCGTCGCGACCGTCGGCGGTGCCCGGTCCATGCCCATGTCGGCATCGTGCGTGATCAACCGCGCCGAGCTGCTCGCCATGCTGGAGGAGGTGCGTGCGGCGCTTCCGGGCTCCCTCGCACAGGCGCAGGAGCTGCTCGGCGGGCGGCAGCAGATGGTGGAGGAGGCGCGGGCCGAGGCCGAGCGGATCATCGAGACCGCGCACGCCCAGCGCGGGTCGCTGATCTCCGACACCGAGGTCGCCCGGCAGTCCCAGGACGAGGCGGAACGGATCCTCGCGGAGGCCCGCCGGGAGGCCGAGGAGATCCGCGCCGAGGCCGACGACTACGTCGACAGCAAGCTGGCCAACTTCGAGGTCGTGCTCACCAAGACCATCGGATCCGTCGACCGCGGCCGCGAGAAGCTGCTCGGCCGCGGTCCTGGGCTCGATGAGCAGGGATACCCGGACGAGGACGGCACCGAGGCCCCGGAGCGCAGCGCCGACCCGGAGACCCTCAGGCAGCGTGCCGACGTGTATGTCGACGCCAAGTTCGGGGCATTCCAGGCCGTACTGACCAAGACACTGGAGGCGGTCGGCCGGGGCCGCGACAAGCTCCAGGGCGCCCGGGCGATCGATGAGCTGGGCGTCCATATGGCAGGGCAGGGCGACCCCCAGTCCGGGCACCCGCAGGCCGACGCCGAGTATCTCGCCGGCCTGGCGGGCATCGGCGCCGGCCAGGAGCCGCAGCCGCCCCAGGCGCCCCCGATGCCCGAGGCGACTCCCATGCCCCAGATGCAACCCCAGCCCCAGGAGCATCAGCAGCCCCTCCAGCCTCAGCAGCCCCTCCAGCCCCAGCTTCAGCAGCAGGGCTACTACACCGACCCGGCGCTCTACCAGCAGCAGGACGTCTACGGCTATCAGCAGCCGCAGGAGGTCCCGTACGCCCAGCACCAGGACCCGTACGGCTACGACTGGCAGCAGCAAGCCCAGCAGCAAGCCCAGCAGCAAGCCCAGCAGCAAGCCCAGCTGCAGGCCCAGCAGCAGGGCTACGACCCCAACGCCTACCTCCAGCAGCAGGTGCCTCAGCAGCCCCAGCACGCTCCGCACGGCCACCCCGCGCAGCCCGGGGCACTGGACGAGACCAGCCTCTTCGACACCGGCATGATCGACCTGGACCAGCTCCGGGCCTACGAGGAGGGGCGCCAGTAGGCGGCCCCGCCCGCGGCCCCGGGAGGGGACCGGGAGCGGATTGGGCCTATCGGGGCCCGTCCAGTATCCTGGCTCTTCGGTCGCGCGTATTTCCGCGATCTCTGCTGCCCGAATCCTGTCCAGCAGGAATACGGACGGCACGGAAACCCCGTAGAAAGCAGGAAGCCATCAACGCCCGCCTCGACCACCGTTCCCCTCTCGTGTTCGATACGCGCGAGCTGGGCCGGCGTCCCGGTGCGCTCAAGAGGGTCTCCCGCTCCATCGAGGCCCCCCAGGGCCTCGGCAATGAGGTCATCGGTGTGCCCGAGGGTGCGCCGGCCGAGCTCGACCTCCGCCTCGAATCGGTCATGGACGGGGTGCTTGTCACAGGCACCGCCCGTGCAACCGTCAAGGGGGAGTGCGTAAGGTGTCTGGAGCCGCTGGAGCGAGAGCTCGATGCGGACTTCCAGGAGATGTTCGCCTACCCCGACGCCGACGCCAGGGTCCGTGAGGACGCCGGCGACGACGCCGAGGACGAGGAGGACACCCTCTTCCTCGAGGACGACCTGTTCGACCTCGAACCCGTGCTGCGTGACGCGGTGGTGCTTGCACTGCCGATGCAGCCGGTGTGCCAGGACGACTGCCCGGGTCTGTGCTCCGAATGCGGAGTGCGGCTGGCGGACGACCCGGACCACCACCACGACGCCGTCGACATCCGTTGGGCGGCATTGCAGGGACTCGCCGGGACCGTCAAGGACGGCGAGAAGGACAACATGGGCGGCGCCGAAGCGGGCGTCGACGAGAAGCAGGAGAAGTAGCCGTGGCTGTTCCGAAGCGGAAGATGTCGCGCAGCAACACGCGCCACCGCCGGTCGCAGTGGAAGGCTGCGGTCCCCACCCTGGTGGCGTGCGAGCGCTGCCACGAGCCGAAGCAGCAGCACATCGCGTGCCCGAGCTGCGGCACCTACAACAAGCGCCAGGTCCTCGAGGTCTGAGCGGCTGGTGACAGGCTTCATGTCAGACGCCAATTCGACTTCCCGCAAGCGCGGGGATGAACCGACTCCGGCGGACACGGCCTCGTCTCACACGCTTCTGGAAGGGCGGCTCGGGTACAAGCTCGAGTCCGCCCTTCTGGTGCGTGCGCTGACGCACCGCTCGTACGCATACGAGAACGGCGGTCTGCCCACCAACGAGCGGCTCGAATTCCTCGGGGATTCGGTGCTCGGCCTGGTGGTCACCGACACGCTGTACCGCATCCACCCCGATCTGCCCGAGGGCCAGCTGGCCAAGCTCCGGGCCGCGGTGGTCAACTCGCGTGCACTTGCCGAGGTGGGCCGCGGCCTCGACCTCGGCGCCTTCATCCGCCTCGGACGGGGCGAAGAGGGCACGGGCGGCCGGGACAAGGCATCCATCCTCGCCGACACCCTTGAAGCGGTGATCGGCGCCGTCTATCTCGACCAGGGCCTCGACGCGGCCGGCGAGCTGGTGCACCGGCTCTTCGACCCGCTCATCGAGAAGTCCTCCAGCCTGGGCGCGGGCCTGGACTGGAAGACCAGCCTCCAGGAACTCACCGCGACCGAGGGTCTCGGCGTTCCGGAGTACCTGGTCACGGAGACCGGACCGGACCACGAGAAAACCTTTACTGCTGCCGCCCGCGTCGGTGGTGTCTCGTACGGCACCGGCACCGGCCGCAGCAAGAAGGAAGCCGAGCAGCAGGCGGCCGAGTCCGCATGGCGCGAGATTCGCGCCGCGGCGGACGAGGCGGCCAAGGTGGCCGAGGCGGAGAAGGCGGCACAGCCCGCCGAGCCCGCCGCTGAAGACACCGCCGGCTAGGCGCATCGCCTACGCCCTTGTGGCGCGGGCCCGCACCCCCGTTGCGCTTCGGCGTGGCGGGGGTCCTTCTTGTCCGGAGCCGTACCTGCCCGCGGCACCGGTGACGCGGCGGTGTTCCTCGCGGCGGTACCCCAACCAGGCGGCGGCAACCGGCGGTTGGGATGGCGAACGCCGTGCGAGGCACCGGGCGGGCCCATGGCGTCCCGGAGGGGAGAGGTACGCTGCGGCTGTCGTTCCTCAGCTGTCCCAAGGAGTCCCGTGCCCGAGCTGCCCGAGGTCGAGGTCGTACGCCGCGGACTGGAGCGCTGGGTCAGCGGCCGCACGATCGACGACGTCGAGGTGCGGCATCCGCGCGCGATCCGCCGGCACACGGCCGGTGCGGCCGACTTCGCGGCGCGGCTCAAGGGGTTGCAACTCGGCGTGGCGTGCCGGCGCGGCAAGTACCTCTGGCTCCCGGTGACCGGCGGTGGCCCGGCCGCACAGACCGCCGCCGAAGGCATCACCCCGATGGTCACGCCGTCCGTCACCCACGGCCTGGCGATCCTCGCCCATCTCGGGATGAGCGGCCAGCTGCTGGTCCAGCCGCACGACGTCCCGGACGAGAAGCATCTGCGGATCCGGCTCCGCTTCGCCGACGCCCTCGGCACCGAGCTCCGCTTCGTCGACCAGCGCACCTTCGGCGGCCTCTCGCTGCACGACACCGTCCCGGGCGACGCCGACCACCTTCCCGACGTCATCGCCCATATCGCCCGCGACCCGCTCGATCCGGCCTTCGACGACGCCGCCTTCCACGACGCGCTGCGCCGCCGCCGGACCACCGTCAAGCGGGCGCTGCTCGACCAGACGCTGATCAGCGGCGTCGGCAACATCTACGCGGACGAGGCGCTGTGGCGCAGCAAGCTCCACTACGAGCGGCCGACCGCCACCCTCACCCGCCCGCGCACCGCCGAGCTGCTCGGCCACGTACGGGACGTGATGAACGCCGCGCTCGCCGTCGGCGGCACCAGCTTCGACAGTCTCTATGTCAACGTCAACGGTGAGTCCGGCTACTTCGACCGTTCCCTGGACGCCTACGGCCGCGAGGACGAACCCTGCCGCCGCTGCGGCACCCCGATCCGCCGTCGTCCCTGGATGAACCGGTCCAGTTACTTCTGCCCCCGCTGCCAGCGGCCGCCGCGCGGCTGAGCGCGGAACGCCGGCGCGGGCACCGGCTCATTCCGCGGCGTGCCGGGCGTCATAGCGTTCCCGGGCCTGGAGCACCTGTGGCATCCGGTCCTCGACCAGGGTGATCAGTAGCTGCAACTGGCGGGCGACCTGGTGGCCCAGTGGCGTCAGCGCGTAATCCACCCGAGGCGGGTTGGTCTGCTGGGCCGCGCGGTGGACGAGTCCGTCCCGCTCCAGTGCGTGCAGGGTCTGGGCCAGCATTTTTTCGCTCACCCCTGCCACCCGGCGCCGCAGTTCGTTGAAGCGGAAGGTGCCGTCGAGGAGCGCGCCCAGCGTCAGGCTGCCCCATCGGTCGGTGACGTGCTTGAGCGCGTCGCGGGACGGGCAGTCGCGCGCGAAAACGTCGAAGGCCAGGTCGTCCGTACAGCCGGAGGCGGGCTCCTCGGCCGGTTCGGCAGGGGTCTCGGTCGCCATACGGACACCATACCTGTGCGCAGCGCTATCTAGTGGGTTGCGCTTTCGAAAAGTTAGTGCTTGTCTTCTCTCATCGCCGCCCGGCATTCCCCGGCACCGACCGCCCCGGGAAGCCGTGACCTTGAGGAGAAACCGCCGTGACCAGCCCCGCCCTGCCCGCCCCCGTCGTCTCCATCGCGTACCACTCCGGCTTCGGCCACACCGCCGTACTGGCCGAGGCCGTCCGCGCCGCTGCCGCCGAGGCGGGTGCCACCGTCCACCTGATCAAGGTCGACGACATCACCGAGGCCCAGTGGGAGCAGCTCGATGCCTCCGACGCGATCGTCTTCGGTTCGCCGACCTATATGGGGACGGCCTCCGGCGCGTTCCACACCTTCGCCGAGGCGACCGCCAAGCGCTGGGCGACCCGCGCCTGGCAGGACAAGCTCGCGGCCGGCTTCACCAACTCCGCCTCCAAGAGCGGGGACAAGCTGCACACCCTGCAGTTCTTCACGGTGCTCGCCGCCCAGCACGGCATGAGCTGGGTCAGCCTCAACCTGCTCCCCGGCTGGAACGCGTCCACCGCCTCGGAGAACGACCTCAATCGGCTCGGTTTCTTCCTGGGGGCCGGCGCCCAGTCCGACAACGACCAGGGCGCCGACGGAGTCCACAAGGCCGATATCGCCACCGCTGAGCACCTCGGACGCCGCATCGCCGAGCAGGCCCGCATCTTCGCCGCGGGCCGCGCCACCCTCGCGGCCTGACCACCAGGGGGTGCAAGCCCCCCGGGCCTCACACGTGAGACGCCCGTGCCGCGCCGTGACGGATCACGGGGCGGCGCGGGCGTCTCACGCGTCCGAGGCCGGTTCACCTCGGCCGGGGAAGCTGTCTCAGAAGCCGAAGTCCTGCGTCCACCACGGGCCGCCCGGCCCGAAGTGGGCGCCGACGCCGAGGGTCTTGTACTCGCAGTTGAGGATGTTCGCGCGGTGGCCGGGGCTGTTCATCCAGGAGTCCATGACGGCCTGGGCGGTGGCCTGGCCGCGGGCTATGTTCTCGCCGCCCAGGTCACTGATGCCCGCGGCCTTGGCACGGTCCCAGGGCGTGTCGCCGTCCGGGTCGGTGTGGTCGAAGAAGCCACGCTGGGCCATGTCGTCACTGAACCGCTGTGCGAGACCGGCCAATTCCTTGTCCGCCGTGACGGGGGAGCAGCCGGCCTGGGCGCGCTCCTGATTGACCAGGGACAGGACCTGCGTCTCGGCGGACGACTGGGTGTCGGGGGCCTTCGACGGAGTCGCGCTGCGTACGGGCGCTGCCGGGGACGGCCGGTCGGTGGGTGCGGCGGACCGGTGTGCCTCGGCCTTCCCGGTGGAGGAGGTGGCCGACCGGTGCGGCGAGGGGGACTTCGACGGGGTAGTGGGGGAGGAGGGGCGGCCGGTGCCGGGGACCGTGGGGCGGGCGCCGCCGCGGCTCGCCTGCTCCGTGGCGCGGTCGGTCGGGGTCGCCGACACGCCGCCCAGTGGCTCGGTGGCCTCCGGCAGCGCGCCGGCCCGGACGCGGTCTCCGCGGTCGCCGCTCGTCCCGCCGTCGAACTGGCCGTGGCCGGGGATCAGTCCGGAGGCGACCGCGACGGCTCCCATCGCCATCGCCGCGGACGCGCCGAGCAGTCCGGTGCGTACGGGCGCCATGCCGCGGCGCGGGGCCGCGCGATGTCCGCGGCGCCGGGCCGCTGCCGACGCGCCGGTCCGTACCGCTGTCGGAGCGTCAACAGTCCCCGCACCGGGGGCCTCGGGGGCTGGGGGAGCAGAGCGTCGATGGCGGCCCATCCGCTGTCTTCCTTCCGTCCTCAGCGTCAAGACGACTCACTCAAAAGAGTGAGTCTCGCTTGTCGGGGGACTGTACGCCATGGCGGAAGTGGCAGATGTGACCACTGAGCAATTGGCCGGTTAACGTGCACACATGAACGAAGATGTCCGTGTGACCGCCTGGGTGCGTGGTCAGGTACAAGGCGTCGGGTTCCGTTGGTTCACCCGGGCCAACGCCCTTCGCATCGGCGAACTCGCCGGATTTGCGGTCAATCTCGGTGACGGCCGCGTCCAGGTGGTCGCCGAGGGGCCGAAGGATCACTGCGATGCGCTGCTGGACTGGCTCCGTACCGGAGACACGCCCGGGCGGGTCTCCGGAGTCACTGAGATATGGGACACGCCCCGCGGCGGTTACGACGGCTTCGAGATCCGCTGAGCGACCCCGCCGAAACCGTCCGTACGGCCGTCACGGACGACCTTGCGGATGCGTCTTTGTCAGCTGCTTACAGGAGATAAGGCCTGGTGGTTGCCAACTCGGCCGACCCGTGCAAGGCTGCCGCTGTACGGATGATCTCTACGCCCCCGCGGGACCTTTCTGGGGAGTCGGCGCAGCGCCCTCGCGGCCGCGCACTCTCAGGTGCCCGAGGATACGGGGTGTGATCGTGTTGACCGTCAAACCGTTTGGTGAGACTCTGGAATCCCCGCGCACCTTAGCTGTTTGGCATTGAGTACAACAGAGAATGACAAGCACCGCGGGTGCGAATCCCTCACGACCCACACCGCTTCGGTCGGTCACTCATTGTGGAGGACCATCCATCATGGCAAAGGCGCTTCTCGGTTACGTCGGCGGCTCCGACCCCCGAGTCCTCTCCGAGATGCGACGGCTTCAGCAGCGCGTTCAGGACCTTGAATCCGAACTTATTCGGATGCAGGCCGAAAACGACATGCTGTCCGCTGCCGCACGTCACGACGACTCGATGCTCGACCTCGACGTACCCCAGGCGGAGCCCGCGCTCACCTGACCTCAACCCAAGGGCCGGTAGGGCTGCTCGCCAGCCGCTTGAGGACCGCTCTCTTCAAGATCTGCAAGGGACGCTTCGGCGTCCCTTCGTCGTTTCCCGGCTCTGCGTTCTCCGGTTCCTTTTCGCGGACCATACGGCCACTTCAGCCGTGCCGCCCCTCCCTTACCGCATGATGTGCCCTGCGCTTTCGTCAATGAAACCGAAAATGAACGGTGCGGTATACCGGGGGGCCGTACGGGCGGGCGACCGGTGCCGGAATGTTGGGGTCGCCCCCCGAGGAGCGGCCGGTAGAGTCCAACGGCGTGCATCTCAAGAGTTTGACCCTGCGAGGTTTCAAGTCCTTCGCCTCCGCCACGACGCTCCGGTTCGAGCCCGGCATCACCTGCGTCGTGGGCCCGAACGGCTCGGGCAAGTCCAATGTCGTGGACGCGCTGTCCTGGGTCATGGGCGAGCAGGGAGCCAAGTCGCTGCGCGGCGGGAAGATGGAGGACGTCATCTTCGCCGGGACGACCGGGCGGCCGCCGCTGGGCCGTGCCGAGGTCTCGCTCACGATCGACAACTCCGACGGTGCACTGCCGATCGAGTACGCCGAAGTCACGATCACCCGGATCATGTTCCGCAATGGCGGCAGCGAGTACCAGATCAACGGCGACACCTGCCGGCTGCTGGATATCCAGGAATTGCTCTCCGATTCCGGTATCGGCCGGGAGATGCATGTCATTGTCGGGCAGGGCCAGCTCGACTCCGTCCTGCATGCCGACCCGATGGGGCGCCGGGCCTTCATCGAGGAAGCCGCCGGTGTCCTCAAGCACCGCAAGCGCAAGGAAAAGGCGCTGCGGAAGCTGGAGGCGATGAAGGCCAACCTCGCCCGCGTCCAGGATCTGAACGATGAGCTACGGCGCCAGCTCAAGCCGCTGGGGCGGCAGGCCGCGGTCGCCCGGCGCGCCGCCGTCATCCAGGCGGATCTGCGCGACGCCCGGCTGCGGCTGCTCGCCGACGACCTCGTCACCCTGCGCCGGGCGCTGCGCGCCGAGATCGCGGACGAGGCGGCGCTGAAGGAACGCAAACAGGCCGCCGAGGACCGGCTGCGCGACGCCCAGCGGCACGAGGCGGCCCTGGAGGAGGAAGTGCGCACCCTGACGCCACGGGTGCAGCGCGCACAGCAGACCTGGCATGAGCTCACCCAGCTCGCGGAGCGGGTGCGCGGCACGATCTCGCTGGCCGAGGCACGGGTCAAGAGCGCCTCGGCGGCCCCGCCGGAGGAGCGGCACGGGCGCGACCCCGAGGACATGGAGCGCGAGGCGGCCCGGATCCGCGAGCAGGAGGCGGAACTGACGGCCGCGCTGGAGGCGGCGAGCCGGGCGCTGGAGGACACCGTCGAACACCGTGCCGGGCTGGAGCGGCAGTTGGCGGACGAGGAGCGGCGGCTGCGGGACATGGCCCGGGCCATCGCCGACCGCCGCGAGGGCCTGGCACGGCTGAGCGGGCAGGTCACCGCCGCCCGTGGCCGGGCCGCCTCGGCGCAGGCGGAGATCGGCCGGCTGGCCGAGGCCAGGGACGACGCGCGGCGCCGGGCGGCCGACGCCCAGGAGGAGTACGAGCAGCTCAAGGCCGAGGTCGACGGGCTGGATGCGGACGACGAGGAGGTCGCCGAGCGGCACGAGGCGGCTCGCCGGGGGCTGGCGGAGGCGGAGTCCGCGCTGTCCGCCGCGCGTGAGGCGCTGACCGAGGCCGAGCGCGAGCGAGCCGCGACCGCCGCACGGCATGACGCGCTGGCGCTCGGGCTGCGCCGCAAGGACGGTACCGGCGCGCTGCTGGCCGCCGCGGACCAGCTCACCGGCCTGCTCGGTCCGGCGGCGGAACTGCTGACCGTCACCCCCGGTTTCGAGATCCCGGTGGCGGCCGCCCTGGGCGTGGCAGCGGACGCCCTCGCCGTCACCGGCCCGGGCACCGCCGCCGAGGCCATCCGGCTGCTGCGCAAACAGGATGCGGGGCGGGCGGCCATGGTGCTGGGGGGCAGTGCGAGCCGGAATGGTGCGGGGCTGGTGCCTGCGCCCGCGCGGGCTGTGGAGCCCGTGGACGCGGTGGGGCCTGCGGAGGCCGGTGGAGCCTCGGATGCCGTGGAGGCGGCTGAGGCTGTTCGGGTGTCGGCGTGGAGTGCGGCCGAGGGAGCCCACAGGGCTGATGCGGCTCTTGGGGCCGGCAGGGCCAATGGCGCAAATGGGTTCAATGGGGATAGTGGCACGGCAGTTGGGGCCGATGGCGCCGTGCTGGACGCCCATGAGGGCGCGGCCGGGGCGCCGGGTGCCCCCGAGTACCGGTTCCCCGGGCCCCGTTCCGAGCCCGTACCGGCGGATGAACTGGTGCGGGGGCCCGCGGAGTTGACGGCCGCCGTGGCCCGGCTGCTGCGGGATGTCGTGGTGGTCGGGACGCTGGAGGACGCCGAGGAGCTGGTGGCCGCGCGGCCGGAGCTGATGGCCGTGACCGGTGACGGCGATCTGCTCGGGGCGTATTTCGCGCACGGCGGCTCCGCCGGTGCGCCGAGCCTGCTGGAGGTACAGGCGTCCGTCGACGAGGCGGCCGCCGAGCTGGAGGAGCTGGCGGCGCGCTGCGCGGAGCTGGCGGAGGTGCAGCGGGCCGCGGCGGAACGCCGTACGGAGTGTGCCGCGCTGGTCGAGGAGCTGGCCGAGCGGCGGCGGGCGGCGGACCGGGAGAAGTCGAAGGTCGCCGGGGACCTGGGCCGGCTCGGCGGGCAGGCGCGGGCGGCCGCGGGGGAGGCCGAGCGGTCCGACGCGGCAGCAGCCAAGGCCGAGGAGGCGCTGCTGCGGGCCACCGAGGAGGCCGAGGAACTGGCCGAGCGTCTTGCGGTGGCCGAGGAGGAGCCGGGCGTCGGCGACGAGGAGCCCGATACGTCCGTACGGGACCGGCTGGCCGCCGACGGCGCCAATGCGCGGCAGACCGAGATGGAGGCACGGCTCCAGGCGCGGACGCACGAGGAGCGGGTGAAGGCGCTCGCCGGGCGGGCGGATGCGCTGGACCGGGGGGCGCGCGCCGAACGGGAGGCGCGGGTGCGGGCCGAGCGGCGGCGCGCGCGGCTGCGGCACGAGGCGGAGGTGGCCGGGGCGGTCGCCGCCGGTGCCCGGCAGCTGCTGGCGCATGTCGAGGTGTCGGCCGTACGGGCCGAGGAGGAGCGGGGCGCGGCGGAGCGGGCCAAGGCCGAGCGGGAGCAGGCGCTGGTGGCCGAGCGCAACCGGGGCCGGGAGCTGAAGTCCGAGCTGGACAAGCTGACGGACTCGATGCACCGCGGTGAGGTGCTGGGCGCGGAGAAGCGGCTGCGGATCGAGCAGCTGGAGACCAAGGCGCTGGAGGAGCTGGGGGTGGAGCCGGCCGGGCTGATGTCCGAGTACGGCCCCGAACAGCTCGTCCCGCCGTCGCCGGCCGCCGACGGCGAGGTGCTCCCGGACGATCCGGAGCATCCGCGCAATCAGCCGGTGCCCTACGTACGGACCGAGCAGGAGAAGCGGCTCAGGGCGGCCGAGCGGGCGTATCAACAGCTCGGGAAGGTGAATCCGCTGGCGCTGGAGGAGTTCGCCGCGCTGGAGGAGCGGCACCAGTTCCTGAGCGAGCAGCTTGAAGACTTGAAGAAAACCCGCGCCGATCTGATGCAGGTGGTGAAGGAGGTCGACGAGCGGGTGGAGCAGGTCTTCACCCAGGCCTACCACGACACCGCGCGCGAGTTCGAGGGCGTCTTCGCGCGGCTCTTCCCGGGGGGTGAGGGGCGGCTGGTGCTGACCGATCCGGACAACATGCTGGCGACCGGGGTGGATGTGGAGGCACGTCCTCCGGGGAAGAAGGTCAAGCGGCTGTCGCTGCTGTCGGGCGGTGAGCGGTCGCTGACCGCGGTGGCGCTGCTGGTGTCGATCTTCAAGGCGAGGCCCAGCCCGTTCTATGTGATGGACGAGGTGGAGGCCGCGCTGGACGACACCAATCTGCAGCGGCTGATCCGGATCATGGAGGAGCTGCAGGAGAGCTCCCAGCTGATCGTGATCACGCATCAAAAGCGGACGATGGAGGTCGCGGACGCGCTCTACGGGGTATCGATGCAAGGCGACGGCGTATCGAAGGTCATCAGTCAGCGGCTGCACTGACGGCGGGCGCGCAGTGCGTACGCGGCACGGCCGCGGGCCGGTATTGACCGGAATCGGTGCCTTTGTTCGTCCGCTCGGCGCCCTCCGCGATCGCCCGGAGTGTCCGACACACCATCAGTTCACAACTTGAACGAACAGCTCCTGAAGCGCCCGAGAAACAAATTCATTCCGCCCTATTGACTTCGAAACTTGAAGGCATAGTCTCTGCAACGTTGCTTTTACCTTCAAGTGGTGGGTACCCCCAACCTATGCACCACTTGTAGGGCCAGCCCCCTAACCCGGCAGCGCAGCCGGGCCACTGGAGTTCACGTTGACCAGCACCGCGCAGCCGACGGGTTCGGAAGGCCGTAAGGCCCATCCCGAGCATCTCGGCCATGTCATCTTCATCACCGCGGCTGCCGCGATGGGCGGCTTTCTCTTCGGCTATGACAGCTCCGTCATCAACGGTGCCGTCGAGGCGATCCGCGACCGTTATGAGGTCGGGTCCGCAGTACTCGCCCAGGTGATTGCCGTCGCGCTGATCGGCTGCGCGATCGGCGCCGCCACCGCAGGCCGGATCGCGGACCGCATAGGCCGCATCCGCGTGATGCAGATCGCCGCGACACTGTTCACCATCAGCGCCGTCGGCTCCGCTCTGCCGTTCGCCCTCTGGGACCTGGCCTTCTGGCGGATCATCGGCGGTTTCGCGATCGGTATGGCCTCGGTCATCGGCCCGGCCTATATCGCCGAGGTCTCGCCGTCCGCCTACCGCGGCCGTCTCGGCTCGTTCCAGCAGGCCGCGATCGTCATCGGCATCGCCGTCTCCCAGCTCGTCAACTGGGGCATTCTCAACCTCGCCGGCGGCAAGCAGCGCGGCCTCATCGCCGGCCTGGAGGCCTGGCAGTGGATGCTCGGCGTGATGGTCGTCCCGGCCGTCCTCTACGGTCTGCTCTCCTTCGCGATCCCCGAGTCGCCGCGTTACCTGATCTCCGTCGGCAAGATCTCCCGTGCCAAGGAGGTGCTCGGCGAGGTCGAGGGCCACACCCTGAACCTCGACAAGCGGGTCACGGAGATCCAGGACGCGATGCGCCGTGAGCACAAGGCGTCGTTCAAGGACCTGCTCGGCAGCAAGTTCGGCTTCCTGCCGATCGTCTGGGTCGGTATCGGACTGTCGGTCTTCCAGCAACTGGTCGGCATCAACGTCGCGTTCTACTACTCCTCGGCGCTGTGGCAGTCCGTCGGGATCAACCCGAGCGCCTCGTTCTTCTACAGCTTCACGACGTCGATCATCAACATCATCGGCACCGTGATCGCGATGATCTTCGTCGACAGGATCGGCCGCCGCCCGCTGGCGCTGATCGGCTCGGTCGGTATGGCCATCTCGCTGGCCCTGGAGGCGTGGGCCTTCTCCGCCAAGACCGCGGCCGGCACCCTGCCGACCACCGAAGGCACCGTGGCCCTGATCGCCGCCCACGTCTTCGTGCTCTTCTTCGCCCTCTCCTGGGGCGTCGTGGTCTGGGTCTTCCTCGGCGAGATGTTCCCGAACAAGATCCGCGCCGCCGCGCTGGGCGTCGCCGCCTCTGCGCAGTGGATCGCCAACTGGGCCATCACGGCCAGCTTCCCGAGCCTGTCCGACTGGAACCTCTCGGGTACGTACGTCATCTACGCGGTCTTCGCCCTGCTCTCGATCCCCTTCGTGCTCAAGTTCGTGAAGGAGACGAAGGGCAAGGCGTTGGAGGAGATGGGCTAACCCCCCGCCAGTCCTCTCCTCAGTACTGGGTACTGCCCCGGGTCATCAGGGACCCCGGGCAGTACCCGTTTTTTGTGCCCGGGGCGTCGTGGCGCCTCAGGCGTCGTCGCCTTCCCGGCGGGCGCCGTCCGTCGCACGGAACGCCCGCCGGTACGCGGCCGGCGTGGTGTGCAGCGCTTGCTGGAAGCGTCGGCGGCAGTTGGTTGCCGAGGACAGGCCGACGCGCAGTGCGACCGCCTCGACGGGCAGATCGCTCTCCTCCAACAGGGTGCGGGCGGCGGTGATACGACGGGTCAGCAGCCATTGGCCGGGGCTGGTGCCGAGCTGGTCAGCGAACCGGCGGGCCAGGGTGCGCGAGGAGATCCGCAGCTGCCCGGCCATGTCCTCGACGGAGACCGGCCCGGACAGCCGGCCGGCCACCCACTCCAGCAGCGGGGCCAGTGAGTGCTCCATGCCGAGCGCGGGGTCCGCACGGTCCGCCGGGGGCGGCACCGCGTACTGGGTCTGGCCCCCTTCGCGGTGCGGCGGCAGGACCATGTGGCGGGCGATCCGTGCGGCATGGGCCGCGCCGTGGTCGCTGCGTACGAGGTGCAGACAGAGGTCCACACCGGCGGCCGCTCCGGCGCTGGTCGCGAGGTCACCGTGATCGATGTACAGCACCGACGGGTCCACCTCGACGCGGGGGAAACGCTCCGTCAGGGCGGCCGCCAGATTCCAGTGGGTGGTCGCCCGGCGGCCGTCCAGCAGCCCGGTCTGTGCCAGGGCGAAGGCACCGGAACAGATGCTGACCAGCCGGGCGCCCCGCGCGTGCGCGCGCCGCAATGCCGTGCGGGCCGCGGGTGCGAGCGGTTCCCCGGGCGGTGTCCAGCCGGGGATGACGACGGTGTCCGCGGTCTCCAGCGCCGACAGGCCGGAGGTCACCAGCATGTCGTAGCCCGCCGTCGTCCGTACGGGGCCGGGCCGCGGCGTACACACCCGGAAGTCGTAGGAGGCCGGCAGTCCGGGGCGCCGGGTGCCGAAGACCTCGGCGGCGCAGCCGAGTTCGAAGGTCGGCTGGGGCGGGCGGACCAGCGCCACCACGCGGTGCACGGAGTCCGGTTGCGGGTGGTGCCGCGGCGGTCCGGTCATGGCAGGAAAGTACCTCAGGACGTCATTTCTGACACTGGGGGAGGGCGTCCCGCTCGGTGAGGGTGGAGACATGAGCGATACGGAGACGAACCGAACGACGGACACGCCCGGTACGGCCACAGAGGCGGCCGCGCACCCGCCCGGGGACGGGCGGCGCGCGAGGCGCGGACGGGCCGCCGGAGGCGTGGGCGGGACCGCGGGCTACGTGTGGAGTGCGGTGGACGATGCCCCGGTCAAGGAGCTGTTCCCCGGCATCCGGAGCAGGCCGCTGTGGACCGGCGGCAACGGGGCGAAGGCCCAGGTGCTGGAGATGGACCCGGGCAGCTGCTGGGAAGGCATCGATGTGCATGCACCGGGGCCCGAGGAAGTCTTCGTGGTCTCGGGGACCTTCCACGACGGGGAGCGGGACCACCCGGCCGGAACCTTCCTCCATGCGCCGGCCGGCTCCTGGCACGTACCGCAGTCGGCGACGGGCTGCACCCTGTTCGTCTTCTACCCGGAAGGCTGAACCCGCCCCGGCCGTCAGTCCTTGAGACCGGGCAGCACCTGCTCGGCGAAGAGATGCAGCGAGCGCCAGCCCTCGTCGACGGGCATCCCGCCGCACAGCGGATGCAGGATCAGTGAGCCCTGCCCGCCCGCCTGCCGGGCGAGCCGCAGGCACTCGTCCGGGGTGACGACGCGGTAGACGCCCTCCTCGCGCAGCGCCGCGACGTCCTGGGCGGACGAGCGCACCGCGGAGCGGATGTCGGCGGACTGCCAGGAGGCGTACATCCGGGCCTCGTGCAGCAGATGGCCGCCGTACGCGGCCCAGGTGCGGTCGGGGTCCTCGGAGACGTGCAGGAGCGAGGTCCGCTCGGGCGGCTGCAGCACCCAGCCGTCGGTGCCGAAGGCGGCGCGCTGCTCGTGGTAGTAGGCCTCCAGCTCCGGGAGGTGGGCGCTGGGGAAGAGGGGGAGCCCCAGGCGGGCCGCGCGCCGCGCCGCGGCCCGTGAGCTGCCGCCGATCAGCAGCAGCGGGTGCGGCCGGGTGTACGGGCGGGGGGTGACCTGGACCGTGCGGCCCTGGTAGAGGAACGGTTCGCCGGTCCAGGCGGACAGCACGGTCTCCAGCACCTCGTCCTGGAGCGCGCCACGGCCCCGCCAGTCCTTCCCGTGCGCCCCGTACTCCTCGGGCCGGTAGCCGAGGCCGGCGACGGTGACCAGCCGGCCGCCGCTGAGGAGGTCGAGCGAGGCGAGGTCCTCGGCCAGCCGGAGCGGGTCGTGCAGCGGAGTGATCAGCGCCGAGACGGTGACGCCGATGCGGCGGGTGGCGCCGAAGACGGCGCCCGCGAAGGTGAGCGGGGAGGGCATCCAGCCGTTGGTGGTGGCGTGGTGCTCCTCGGTCTGGACCATGGTGAAGCCGCGGTCGTCGGCGAACGTGGCCATCTCGACGGCCGCCCGGTAGCGCGCGGACAGCGTGGCGGGCGTGGGCGCGGGGTCGACGAGGTTGATGCGCAGGACCGTGACGGGCAGGGCGGGCAGGGCAGACATGGCAAACGTCCCCTTCGCCAAGGTGGTGGGCGAAGGGGACGTTAGCTGACGCAGCGTCAGATCACTAGAGGGGGGATCCGGTCCGCGGGGCGGAGCCGGGTCAGCCCGCCTCGACCGGCTGCCGGGCGTCGGCCGCCCGGTCGGCCCCGGCCGCCGGCACGGACTCCCGGGGCGCCGGCAGTACGGCGAAGACCACCGCGGCGATCGCGATCGTGGCCGCCCAGCCCAGGCCGTTCTCGCCGATCCAGGTGGTGGCCAGCGGGCCGGCGAACCACTGGACCTTGGTGAAGCACAGGCCCGCGCCGAGTGCGACCGCCCAGGCCGTCATGGCCTGCCAGCAAAAGCCGCCGGTGTACCAGTAGCGGCTGGTGCGGCCGGTGTTCATCAGGCTGTCGGCGTCATAGCGCACCGCCAGCTTGCGCCGCCGGGCCATGTCGATGCCGTAGACGCCGATCCAGGCGGAGAAGGAGACCGCCAGCAGCGTCAGGAAGGCGATGAACTGGCCGATGAAGTCCTTGGCCACCAGCATCATGAACAGGCCGCCGACCAGGCTGATGACGGCATTGATGCTGACCGCGAGCGCACGCGGCAGCTTGACGCCCATGGTCTGGGCGGTGAAGCCCGCGGAGTACATCGACAGGCTGTTGATCAGCACCATGCCGACCAGCGCGGTGACCAGGTACGGCACCGCGAGCCAGCCCGGCAGGACGGTGCCGAGGAACGACATCGGGTCGGTGTTCTGGCCGGCCAGCTTCGGGTCGGAGACGGCCATCACGCCGCCCATCAGCACCATCGGCAGCAGCACCAGGGCCGCGCCGGAGACGGTGGTGCCGACGATCTTCTTCCCGGACGCGGAGTGCGGAAGGTAGCGCGCGAAGTCCGGGCCGGTGGGCACCCAGCTGATACCGCCGGCCGCGATGGTGCCGATGCCCGCGATCACCATGGCGGTGGTGCCGGCCTTCTTGGCGAAGATGGCGTCCCAGTTCATCGTCGCGACCAGGTAGACCAGCACCATGATGCTGAACAGGCCGAACAGATACGTCGAGTACTTGTTGCAGACGTTGAGCGCCTTGCGGCCCAGGCCGCTCACCAGGTAGGTGACGGCCACGAAGGCGAGCAGGGTGACGACGACGAGGACGTTGTTGCTCTCGATGCCCAGCAGCAGATGCAGCACGGTCAGTACGGCATAGGCGCCGGTGACCGCGTTGATCGTTTCCCAGCCGAAGCGGGCGACCCACAGGATCGCGCCGGGGAAGTAGTTGCCGCGGACGCCGAAGGCGGCCCGGGAGAGCATCGCGCCGGGCGCGCCGCCCCACTTGCCCGAGACCGACAGCACGCCCACCATGCCGAAGGCGACGGCCGCGGCGATCGCGGCCACCAGCAGGACCTGCCAGAAGTTCAGCCCGTTGCTCACCACGAGCGAGGCGCCCATGGTGAGCAACAACACGCTGATATTGGCGGCGACCCAGGTCGGGAAGAGCTCGCGGACGCGGCCCTGGCGTTCGTGGTCGGGAACGGGCTCGATGCCGCGGGTCTCGACGGCGCCTTCGGTTGCGGGCGTGGAAGCGGTCGTGGTGCCCATGGTGCAGGTATCTCCGTGCGGGGATCAGGAGGCACCCCCGGGGAGAGGAGGTGCAGGCAGCGGCTGTGGTGCCTGGCCGGCGATTTGGCTGCCAGGACTCTACGCGCGTTGCGCGGCCGTCGACCATCGTACTTTGATCCAACTTCTGCCGGTACGTTCCGTTGGACCCCACGACGAGAACGAGTGTCACCCACCTTCGTCGAAGGGTCCAGTCGAGCCTCTCCGACCAGGCCGGAGGCGGTACGGCGGTCGCCGGCCGACCCGGTGGCCGGCCCGCCGCGGCAGCTCCTGCGGGTCATCGGCCGGCGGAGAGGCGCATGTCCCGCCGACGGCCCGCTCGCGTCCCTTCGGGCGGTGGCGGTGACCCGGCGCCCGGCGGCGCGCTGATTCAGGACACCACTCATCCAGGTTCGGCGCGTGCAGTCCCCACGGGCGGGGCGTGGCTGATACTGGAGGGGTTATGGAAACCGTGATCCTTGCCGTAGTCATCGCCGTGGTCGTGCTCGGCGCGATCAGCGGGCTCGTCGTCAGCGGCCGCAAGAAGAAGCAGCTGCCGCCGTCCCCCCCGGCTGCCCCGAAGCCCTCCGTTACCGCGCCCCCCGCCGAACCGCATGTCGGCGAGGAGGCCGAGACCCCCCGCGACGAAGAACGTCGCACCATCGAAGAAGTCACGCTGCCCACCGCCGAGGCCCCCGTGGCCGAAGCACCGGCCGCCGAGCCCGAGGCGCCCGCCGCGCCCGAGATCGAGGTCCCCGAGCCCACCGCGGGACGGCTGGTCCGGCTGCGCGCCCGGCTCTCCCGCTCCCAGAACACCCTGGGCAAGGGCCTGCTGACCCTGCTGTCCCGCGAACACCTCGACGAAGAGACCTGGGAGGAGATCGAGGACACCCTGCTGACCGCCGACGTCGGCGTCGCCCCCACCCAGGAGCTCGTCGAGCGGCTGCGTGAGCGGGTCAAGGTCCTCGGCACCCGTACCCCCGAGGGCCTGCGCGCCCTGCTGCGCGAGGAGCTCCTCGCCCTCATCGGCACGGACGCCGACCGCACCGTGCACACCGCCAACGGCATCGGCAACGGCGGCGACGAGATCCCCGGCGTCGTCCTGGTCGTCGGCGTCAACGGCACCGGCAAGACCACCACCACCGGCAAGCTGGCCCGAGTCCTGGTCGCCGACGGCAAGTCCGTGGTCCTCGGCGCCGCCGACACCTTCCGCGCCGCGGCCGCCGATCAGCTGCAGACGTGGGGCGAGCGGGTCGGTGCCCGTACGGTCCGCGGACCCGAGGGCGGCGACCCCGCCTCGATCGCCTTCGACGCGGTGAAGGAGGGCATCGCCGAGGCCGCCGATGTCGTACTGATCGACACCGCGGGCCGGCTGCACACCAAGACCGGACTGATGGACGAGCTCGGCAAGGTCAAGCGGGTCGTCGAGAAGCACGGCCCGGTCGGCGAGGTACTGCTCGTCCTGGACGCCACCACCGGTCAGAACGGCCTGGTCCAGGCCCGGGTGTTCGCTGAGGTCGTGGACATCACCGGTGTGGTGCTCACCAAGCTCGACGGCACCGCCAAGGGCGGCATCATCGTCGCCGTCCAGCGGGAGCTCGGCGTCCCCGTCAAGCTCGTCGGCCTGGGCGAGGGCGCGGACGACCTGGCGCCGTTCGAGCCGGAGGCCTTCGTCGACGCCCTGGTCGACTGAGGCCGCCGCCAGGGCGCCACGCCCGGACCGTCATCGGCCCCCGGACCCGCACCTGGCGGGTAGCGGGGGCCGACGTCGTGTCCCGGGTGCCTGGCCTTCCTGAGCCCCTGCGCGGCGTCGCGGCCCGCGCGCCGCACGGCCGGGTGCGGGCCACGAGCTGCCCGGACTCACCCCGCCGAGCGGTTGCAGACATACGCGAGGGTGCCCACCACCAGTCGCGCTTGCGGCGGCCGGTCCGCGGTGTCCAGCGTCGGCGGGCGCAGCCAGCGCATCGGCCCGTGGCCGCCGAGGTCGGAGGGGGGCGCGGTGATGTGGTCGCCGGGGCCCAGGGAACGCAGGTCGAGCGTGGCGTCGTCCCAGCCCATCCGGTAGAGCAGATCGGGAAGTTCCTTGGCCGCGCCGGGGGCGACGAAGAACAGCGCACGGCGGGTCGGGGTCACCGCGGCCGGGCCGAGCGGCAGGCCCATCCGCTCCAGGCGCGCCAGGGCGTTGCGGCCCGCGGCCTCCGGCACGTCGAGGATGTCGAACGACCGGCCCACCGGGAGGAGGAGCGCGGCGCCCGGCGTCTCGGCCCAGGCCGCGGCGGCCGTCTCCCAGGTGGCCCCGGCCGCCAGCTCCGCGGCGAAGGCCAGCGGATGGGCGCCGGGGAAGGGGCAGTCGGCGGCGCCGCACGAGCAGTCCGTACGGCCGCCGCCCACGCGCACCGCACGGGCACCGGGGACGACATCCCAGCCCCAGAGCCCGGTGTACTCCGCCACCGCCGTGATTTCGGTCGAGCGGGCGCGACGCCGGGAGCTGGAACGCATCTCGCGGATGCCGCCGATCGTGAAGCCCATGCCCCCTCCAACGGGTGGTGCGTGCCAGTGGTTACGAGTCGGCGGGTTGACGACATGGTGTCCTTCACGCTCCGTCGCCGGCCCGCGGTGCCGGTGGTGTGACGTGGTGTGCCGGGTGGTGCGCTGCGTCGTACGAGCCCTTGCGCGCTTCGCTCCGCCCGGCCGTGCTCGACCTGTGTCAAGTCAATCGCGAGAGCCTGTCGGGGAGTTCATACGAAGGGGTGGCGAATGGTGGCGTTTCCGCAATCGGCCTCGCGTGAGGCGTGATCGTAGGATTACTTTCGGTGCACGAACCCCGAAGAGGCATCATTCGCACGGGTATGCCGGTGGCAACGACCGGTGGAGCACAGGCCAAAAGGTGTGGCCGGAATCCGTGGTCGGGTAGATGTACCCCGGACAGGCGTCGCAACAGGCGGCAGGCTGTGGATGGTTCGCAGCACGCACCGGGCAACAGGCATCAAGGCAGCGATCGGGATGGGGGCTTCCAGTGGGTGGCAACGGCGGCAGTGGCGGCACCGACGCCGCCAAACAACCCAACGCAGAGCTGGGTTCGTGGTTCATGCGCAGCGGCTGGTCCAAGGGGGAGCTGGCGCGCCAGGTCAACCGCCGGGCACGCCAGATGGGCGCGCATCACATCAGCACGGACACCTCCCGGGTGCGCCGCTGGCTCGACGGCGAGCAGCCGCGCGAGCCCATTCCGCGGATCCTGTCCGAGCTGTTCTCCGAGCGCTTCGGCTGTGTGGTCGGCATCGAGGAGCTGGGGCTGCGCTCCGCCCACCAGTCCCCGTCCGTCTCCGGCGTGGACCTGCCCTGGGCCGGGGCCCAAACGGTCAGCCTCATCAGCGAGTTCTCGCGCAGCGACCTGATGCTGGCGCGCCGCGGCTTCCTCGGCACCTCCCTCGCCCTCGCCGCAGGACCCGGCCTCATCGAGCCGATGCAGCGCTGGCTGGTCCCGGTGCCCGCGGGCCAGGGCGGTGTGGAGGAGCAGCCCGACCGCGTCCGGCGCCCCGCGCGGCTGTCCAAGCCGGAGCTGGATCTGCTGGAGTCGACGACCGCGATGTTCCGTCAGTGGGACGCGCAGTGCGGCGGCGGGCTACGGCGCAAGGCCGTGGTCGGCCAGCTTCACGAGGTCACCGACCTCCTCCAGGAGCCGCAGCCGGCGGCGGTGGCCAAGCGGCTGTTCAAGGTCGCCGCCGAACTCGCCGAACTCGCCGGCTGGATGAGTTACGACATCGGGCTGCAGCCCACCGCGCAGAAGTACTTCGTGCTGGCGCTGCATGCCTCCAAGGAGGCCGGCGACCGGCCCCTGGGCTCGTACATCCTCTCCAGCATGAGCCGGCAGATGATCCACCTCGGCCGGCCCGACGACGCACTGGAGCTGATCCATCTGGCCCAGTACGGCAGCCGCGAGACGGCCACCCCGCGCACCCAGGCCATGTTGTATGCGATGGAGGCCCGCGCCTACGCCGGAATGGGCCAGCCCAGCAAGGTCAAGCGGGCCGTCCGGATGGCCGACGACACCTTCTCCGACGTCCTGCCCGGTGAGCCCGAACCGGACTGGATCCGCTTCTTCTCCGAGGCCGAGCTGAACGCCGAGAACGCCCACTCCTACCGCGATCTCGCCTATGTCGCCGGCCGCAGCCCCACCTACGCCTCGCTCGCCGAGCCCGTCATGGAGCGCGCCGTGGAGCTGTTCGGCCAGGACCCCGAGCACCAGCGTTCGTATGCGCTCAACCTGATCGGGATGGCCACCGTGCATCTGCTGCAGAAGGAGCCGGAGGCCTGCGCGGCGATGGCGCGGCAGGCCATCCCGTTCGCCCGGCAGGTCCGCTCGGAGCGGGTCAACACCCGGCTGCGCAAGACGGTGGATACCGCGGCACGCGAATTCGGCGGTGTTGCCGAAGTGATCCGGCTCAGTGACGAGCTCACCCGCCAGCTCCCCGAATCAGCGGCGGCCGTCTGACGGCCCGCCCCTCGACTCCGGCCGCGGCCGCCGCCCCGTACAGCCCGACTCGGCTCCCCCATGCCAGGTCACGCGGGCGGCAGCCGCGGCCGGGCTGTTTTTTGCGCCTGAGCCGGCGCCGCTTTCGCGGAGGTCGCTGGGCGCCGTGGGGGTTGCTCAATTGGGGGTTTCGGTGGGTTGAACGGGTGATGCCGGGCTGATCTGGCAGTTCATCGAGGCGTAACACGGGGGCCGTCTTCGTCACTGCGGTGAAACACCCGCAAGGTTTGGCCGAAACCACGCTGCGACAACCTCATCGCGAAGTCGGCCCACCAGAAACACGCCCGCACGGGCCGCATCGACGACGAGGAGACGCCGATGCCCCCAGGCATCCTGACGCTTGCAGCAGACAAGGTGACGCTCAGCCCGGCGAACACCGGGTTCATGCTGATCTGCTCCGCACTGGTGATGATCATGACCCCCGGGCTCGCCTTCTTCTACGGCGGCATGGTCCGGGTCAAGAGCGTGCTCAACATGCTGATGATGAGCTTCATCAGCCTGGGCATCGTCACCATCCTGTGGGTCCTGTACGGCTTCGGACTCACCTTCGGCACCGACAAGGGCGGCTTCATCGGCTGGGACGGTCACTTCGCCGGACTCAGCGGCATCGGACTGACCGAGCTGTGGGGAACCAGCAGCATCCCGGTCTATGTGTTCGCTGCCTTCCAGCTGATGTTCGCGATCATCACGCCCGCCCTGATCAGCGGTGCGCTCGCCGATCGGGTGAAGTTCACCGCCTGGGCGCTGTTCATCGCCCTGTGGGTCACCATCGTGTACTTCCCGGTCGCCCACTGGGTCTGGGGCGAGGGCGGCTGGCTCTTCGAGCTGCACGTCATCGACTTCGCCGGCGGCACCGCCGTGCACATCAACGCCGGTGCGGCGGCACTCGGCGTGATCCTCGTCGTCGGCAAGCGCATCGGCTTCAAGAAGGACCCGATGCGGCCGCACAGCCTGCCCCTGGTGATGCTCGGCGCCGGACTGCTGTGGTTCGGCTGGTTCGGCTTCAACGCCGGCTCCTGGCTCGGCAACGACGACGGCATCGGCGCGGTCGCCTTCGTCAACACCCAGGTCGCCACCGCCGCCGCGATGCTCGGCTGGCTGGCGTACGAAAAGCTCCGGCACGGCTCGTTCACCACGCTCGGCGCGGCCTCCGGCGCGGTCGCCGGACTCGTCGCGATCACCCCGGCCTGCGGCGCGGTCAGCCCGCTGGGCGCCATCGCGGTCGGTGTGATCGCCGGTGTGCTGTGCGCCATGGCCGTCAATCTCAAGTACAAGTTCGGCTACGACGACTCCCTCGACGTCATCGGCGTCCACCTCGTCGGCGGTGTCGTCGGGTCGCTGCTGATCGGCCTGTTCGCCACCGGCGGGGTACAGAGCAAGGCCAAGGGCCTGTTCTACGGCGGCGGCTTCGACCAGCTCGGCAGGCAGGCCGTCGGTGTGGTCTGTGTGCTGCTGTACTCCCTGGTCGTCTCGTACCTCCTTGCCAAGGTCATCGACCTGGTGATGGGCTTCCGGGTCGGCGAGGACGAGGAGGTCGCCGGCATCGACCAGGCCGCGCATGCGGAGACCGCGTACGACTTCGCCGGCGCGGGCGGCGGCACGGTCGGCCGCAAGGGACCGGCACTCGGCGAGGCCCTGACAAAGAAGGTGGACGCGTGAAGCTCATCACGGCAGTAATCAAGCCGCACCGGCTGGACGAGGTGAAGGACGCCCTGCAGGCATTCGGGGTGCAGGGTCTGACGCTCACCGAGGCCAGCGGCTACGGCAGGCAGCGCGGGCACACGGAGGTGTACCGCGGCGCCGAGTACACCGTCGACCTGGTGCCGAAGATCCGCATCGAGGTGCTGGTCGAGGACGCCGACGCAGAAGAGCTGATGGACGTCGTCGTCAAGGCGGCGCGCACCGGCAAGATCGGCGACGGGAAGGTCTGGAGCCTCCCCGTCGACGACGCGGTACGGGTGCGGACCGGGGAGCGGGGACCGGACGCACTGTGACGGCACCGCCGCCGTGGCGCGGCTCCGGCCCTGGAGCGGTATCCGCCGCCGGGGCCGGAGCGGACGCCCGAGCGGCGGATGGCCGCCCGCCCCGCAGCGGCCCAGACTGAAGGTGCCGGCACGACGCACGGGGAAGACGGAGACGGCGGGGGACCACACGACCGAGGAGCGCGCGCGGTGACGGAGAGCGTCGAGGAAACGGCAGGACCGGCCGGAGCACCGGGCCCGGCGCACGATCCCGTGCCCGCCCCGGAAGGCGGCTACCCAGCGGCCAGGCTGCGGCTCCTCCAGGACGAGGCGGCCATCGGACCCGACCGGCGCGCCGCCCTCGCCCGGCTGACCGACGACTGGCTGGCTGACCTGCTGAACCGGCACACCACCGCCGCCGGACTGTCCGGGACCGCCCTGGTCGCCGTCGGCGGCTACGGCCGCGGCGAACTCTCCCCGCGCAGCGATCTCGACCTGCTTCTGCTGCACGACGGCCGCGCCGACGCCGGCGACCTCGCCGCGCTCGCCGACCACCTCTGGTACCCCGTCTGGGACCTCGGTCTGGCCCTCGACCACTCCGTACGCACCCCCGCCGAGGCCCGTAAAGCGGCCCACGGGGACCTGAAGGTGCAACTGGGCCTGCTCGACGCCCGCCACCTGGCCGGCGACCCGGAACTGACCGGCGCGCTGCGCACCGCCGCCTACGCCGACTGGCGCGAAAGCGCCCCCAAGCGGCTCCCGGAACTCCACGACCTGTGCCAGGAGCGCGCCGAGCGGCAGGGCGAACTCCAATACCTGCTCGAACCCGACCTCAAAGAGGCCAGGGGCGGGCTCCGGGACGCCACCGCGCTCCGTGCGGTCGCCGCCTCCTGGCTCGCCGACGCCCCGCGCGGCGGTCTCGAAGCCGCCCGCACCCGGCTGCTCGACACCCGCGACGCGCTCCATCTGACCACCGGCCGCGCCACCGACCGGCTCTCCCTCCAGGAGCAGGACCAGGTCGCCGGCGCCCTCGGCATGCTGGACGCGGACGCCCTGCTGCGGCAGACCTACGAATCCGCCCGCACCATCTCCTACGCGGCCGATGTCACCTGGCGCGAGGTCGGCCGGGTGCTGCGCGCCCGCTCCGTCAAACCCATGCTGCGCGGACTGCTGCACGGCCGTACCGCGGGCAAGGGCGAGCGCTCCCCACTCGCCGAGGGCGTCGTCGAACTCGACGGCGAGGCGGTGCTGGCCCGTACGGCACGCCCCGAGCGGGACCCGGTGCTGGTGCTGCGCGCCGCGGCCGCCGCCGCCCAGGCCGGGCTGCCGCTGGCCACCCACAGCATCCGCCGGTGCGCCACGGCCACCGCCACCCGGCCGCTGCCCGTGCCGTGGCCCGCCGAGGCCCGGGAGCAGCTGGTGACGCTGCTGGGCGCGGGCATGCACACCGTGCCCGTATGGGAGGCCCTGGAGGCCGAGGGCATCATCACGCGGCTGCTGCCCGACTGGGAGCGCGTCCGCTGCCGCCCCCAGCGCAACCCCGTCCACACCTGGACCGTGGACCGCCATCTCGTCGAGACCGCCGTACGGGCCTCCGCGCTGACCCGCCGGGTGCACCGCCCCGACCTGCTGCTGATCGCCGCCCTCCTGCACGACATCGGCAAGGGCTGGCCCGGCGACCACTCGGTGGCCGGCGAGACCATCGCCCACGATGTGGCGGCCCGGCTCGGCTTCGGCGCCCGCGACACCGCGGTGATCACCACCCTCGTACGACACCATCTGCTGCTCATCGAGACCGCCACCCGGCGCGATCTGGACGACCCGGCGACCGTCGGCGCGGTCGCCGAGGCGGTCGGCAGCACCGGCACCCTGGAGCTGCTGCACGCGCTGACCGAGGCCGACGCCCTGGCCACCGGGCCCGCCGCCTGGAGCGCCTGGCGCGGCGGACTCGTCGCCGACCTGGTCAAACGGGTCGCCGCGCGGCTCGCGGGGGAACCCGAGACGGAGGTACGGGACGCCGACGAGCCGACCGCGGAGCAGGAGCGGCTGGCGATCGAGGCCCGGCGCACCGGCGGCCCGGTCCTGGCGCTGCATGCGCGCTCCGAACACCCCACCGGGGACGGGGACGGGGACGAAGTGCCCGCCCAGGAACCGGTCGGCGTGGAACTGCTCATCGCCGTGCCGGACCAGCCGGGCGTCCTTGCCGCCGCGGCCGGTGTGCTGGCGCTGCACCGGCTCACCGTCCGCGCCGCCGATCTGCTGCTGCTCGACCCCCTCGACGAGGGCCCGGTCCTGCTGCTGAGCTGGCGGGTGGCCGCCGAATACGGCTCACTGCCACGCTCGGACCGGCTGCGCGCCGATCTGGTCCGCGCCCTGGACGGCTCCCTCGACATCCCCGCCCGTCTCGCCGAGCGCGAACGCGCCTACGCCCGCCGCGCACGGGCCGTGCTCGCCCCGCCGCCCCGGGTCACCGTGGCCGCGGGCAGCTCCCGCACCGCGACCGTCATCGAGGTCCGTGCCCAGGACGCACACGGCCTGCTGCACCGCATCGGCCGCGCCCTGGAGCAGGCCGGCGTCGCCGTCCGCAGCGCCCACATCAGCACCCTGGGCGCGAACGCGGTGGATGCGTTCTATGTCACGGGGGCGGACGGGGAGCCGCTGGCCGACGGTGCGGCCCATGAGGTGGCCACGGCCGTGGAGCGCGCCCTGCAGTAGTGGCCGGGAACAGGGCAGGACCGGTTCGCTTGCGCAGCCGGATACCCTAGAAGCCGACTGCACCCCGCCCCCGACCCCGAGGATCGACGACCGCCGTGTTCGATACGCTTTCCGACCGCTTGGCGAGTACTTTCAAAAACCTCCGGGGCAAGGGCCGCCTGAGCGAGGCGGACATCGACGCCACGGCGCGCGAGATCCGCATCGCGCTGCTCGAGGCGGATGTCGCCCTCCCCGTCGTCCGGGCCTTCATCAAGCAGGTCAAGGAGCGTGCCACCGGCTCCGAGGTCTCCCAGGCGCTGAACCCCGCCCAGCAGGTCATCAAGATCGTCAACGAGGAGCTCGTCGGCATCCTCGGCGGCGAGACCCGCCGGCTGCGGCTCGCCAAGACGCCCCCGACCGTGATCATGCTGGCCGGTCTGCAGGGTGCCGGTAAGACCACCCTCGCCGGAAAGCTCGGCCGCTGGCTCAAGACGCAGGGCCACGCCCCGCTGCTGGTCGCCTGTGACCTCCAGCGCCCCAACGCCGTCAACCAGCTGCAGGTCGTCTCGGAGCGCGCCGAGGTCGCCTTCTACGGCCCCCAGCCCGGCAATGGCGTCGGCGACCCGGTCCAGGTGGCCAAGGACTCGATCGAGTACGCGCGGACCAAGCAGCACGACGTCGTCATCGTCGACACCGCCGGCCGGCTGGGCATCGACCAGGAGCTGATGCAGCAGGCCGCGGACATCCGCGACGCGGTCAGCCCCGACGAGGTCCTCTTCGTCGTCGACGCGATGATCGGCCAGGACGCGGTCAACACCGCCGAGGCGTTCCGCGACGGCGTGGGCTTCGACGGCGTGGTGCTCTCCAAGCTCGACGGTGACGCCCGCGGTGGTGCGGCGCTGTCCATCGCGCACGTCACCGGCAAGCAGATCATGTTCGCCTCCAACGGCGAGAAGCTGGACGACTTCGACGCGTTCCACCCGGACCGCATGGCGTCCCGCATCCTCGGCATGGGCGACATGCTCTCGCTCATCGAGAAGGCCGAGCAGACCTTCAGCCAGGCCGAGGCCGAGAAGATGGCGGCCAAGCTGGCGAAGGGCCCCAAGGAGTTCACCCTCGACGACTTCCTGGCCCAGATGGAGCAGGTCCGCAAGATGGGCTCCATCTCCAAGCTGCTCGGCATGCTGCCCGGCATGGGGCAGATGAAGGACCAGATCAACAACCTCGACGAGCGTGAGGTCGACCGCACAGCCGCCATCATCAAGTCGATGACCCCGGCCGAGCGCCAGGAGCCGACGATCATCAACGGCTCGCGTCGGGCCCGTATCGCCAAGGGTTCCGGTGTCGACGTCAGCGCGGTCAAGGGCCTGGTCGAGCGGTTCTTCGATGCCCGCAAGATGATGTCCAAGATGGCCCAGGGCGGCGGCATGCCCGGCATGCGGGGGATGCCTGGCATGGGCGGTGGCGCTCGGAAGAAGAAGCAGGTCAAGCAGGCCAAGGGCAAGCGCAAGAGCGGTAACCCGATGAAGCGCAAGGCCGAGGAGGAGGCCGCGGCAGCGCGCCGCGAGGCCGCCCAGTCCGGCAACCCGCTGGGCCTGCCGCAGGACGGCCAGGACCCGCAGAACTTCGAACTCCCCGAGGAATTCAAGAAGTTCATGGGCTGAGCCACCACAGCTTCGGCTCACGAGCCCCTGACCGCCGTTGGGTGGTTGGGGGCTTGTTCGGTTGGGGGGGAGGGGGCGCTGTTGGTCCCCGGAACCGACCGTCTACACCCGCCCACCCCCCGAAGGGGGGTGGGCGGCGGGGAAAAACAAAAGGTGTGGGGTGGGCGGCGGGGTAGGGGGCACTCATGGCGGTTGATGCGGTTCATGCGGTTCATGCGGTTCATGCGGGTCGAGTTCGAGCAGTTCATGCGGCTCCGGCCCCCGGCGGACCCGCTTCCGGCCCCCCGGACGCACCTTCCTCACGGCCGCCCCCACCGCTCCCCGACGGCCCCGACGGGCGCCCCTGACCGCTCGCACCTCACCCCTCCCCGACAGCCCGCCCCCAAGGGTCGTAACACCCCGTCAACTCCGGCGCCCCGTCCGCCAGGCCGGACACCACCGCGACCGTGCTGCGGGTGGCGAAAACCTGGGTGCGGAAGGCCAGCAGGGCGGTATCGCCGGGCCGTGCATCGCCGGGAGCCAGCAGCCGGTAGTAGTCGATGTTCTCGGGCGGGGCGCCCTGCACCGCGAGGCGCGCGCCGGTGCGCGGGATCAGCGCGGAGCGGATGGCGGCCCGCGGGTAGAAACCGCCGCCGAACAGCGCCGGCCGGCCGTCGGCGAGGACATGCGCGACCTCACTCACATACACATAGCCGGGCGTCTCCGGCTGCCGCGGCCCGGCGGCGTGCAGGGGAGTGGTGCCGGTCAGCGCGTGCCCCGGCTCCCCGTGCGTGGCGCCGAGCCGGGCCAGCAGCGGCAGGCTCGCCATCGACGTGACGCCGGGGGCGCTCAGCAGCAGCCCGGCCGGGTCGATGCCCCTCCGCTCGGCGAGCAACTCCCGCGCCGTACGGGCCATGGCGAGATTCGGGGTGGCCAGTGGCCGGCCGGTACCGGGGTCGCACCGCAGACACGGGAACGCCGTCACGCCCGCGACGCGTACGCCCGGCAGCCGCTCCGCCGCGTCGGCGAACGCCTCGATCCCGGCCGGCGGCACCCCGCCCTCCTGCCCCGGATACCCCGCGCCGGGCGCCCCCTCGATACGTACGAGGATGTCCTGGACGCGGCCGAGCCGGCCGGCCGCCTCCGAGACGGCACGGGCGTTGGCGAGGTCGTAGACGGTGACCGCTTCCGGGCGCCAGGCCAGCATCTCGGGCAGCGCACGATGGGGGATCTGCACCAGATGACCGAGGTTCCCGGCCCGTGCGCCCGCCGTGTGCAGCACCCGCGCCTCGGGCGGGTCGATGGCGGCGAAGCGTGGGATATGGCGGGCGATGGCCCGGATCAGCTCCGGATTGCGGCCGAGCTGTTTGACCACGAACCAGAGGGAGAGCCCCAGCCGGCCGGCCTCCTCGGCCAGCAGCGCGGCGTTGGCGGTCACCGCGTCCAGATCCATGACATAGGTGTCGGGCGGGATGGCTCCGCTCCGGTGCAGCTCGGTCGCACAGGCGACCAGCCGGGGATTGCGGGCGAGGACGGCGTCGAGAAACACGGTCAGTCCTCCGGGCCGGGCGCGGGGTGCGCTTCGCGGGCCGGCCGGCGCGCGCCCGCGTTGCCTCCGCCCGCGTCGTGGCGTTCCGCGCCGCGGCCCTCCCCGCCGTACCGCAGGTCCGTCAGCGCCCTCCGCAGGATGTCCAGTACGAGGTCCGCGCCGGCCCGCATGGGGTTGATCCGTACGGCCCAGTCCGCGAGTTCGGGGGCGTCGGCCAGCGCGGAGCCGGACAGACGGTAGAAGAGCGGGGCGATCTCGTAGCGGGAGTTGGCGCCGACCGGGTACGGGGCGGCGCCGTGCCGTGCGGCGGCGGCCGGCAGCGCGTGGGCCAGCGGGCGGGCCAGGCGCACCAGCACACACCGGTCCTGCGCATTGGCGAGCGCGGCCTCGGCGACGCCCGGCACCTCACCGGCCGTCAGCCGCCCGGCGACCTCGGCCGCCACCTGTGACTGCACCGCCCACATCACCGGTACATGGGTCAGCGCCCGCAAGGCGTCCAGCGCCTGATGTCCCTGGACCTGTCCGCCGCCCGAGTAGTTGTCCCGGTGCACCCGCGCCACCAGGTCCGCCTCGCCCACCACGGCGCCGACGCCCTCCGGGCCGTGCAGCTTGAACAGCGAGAAGCAGGAGGCGTCGGCGCCCAGTTCGACCCCGCAGCGCGGGACCCGCAGCGCCGCATAGTTGTCGTCCACGACGGTGCGCACGCCCGCGGTCCGGCAGGCCGCCAGCACCGCGCCCAGGTCGTAGGAGTCCCCGAGGCGCTGCCGGGTGTGCTGGACGTACGCCCGGCGGAAGTCCCCGGAGGCCAGGGCGCGGGCAGGCTCCCGCGGATCGTTGAAGTCCGCTTCGACGGTCCGTATGCCCAGGCCGCGCAGGGTGTGGGCGGTGGTGCGGTAGACGGGCGCGCGGTGGATCAGCAGCGGATCGCCCGCATCCAGGACGGCGGCGAGCGCGGCCCGGATGGCGCCGGTGCCCGCGCCCTGCACCAGCGCCGCGGCCTCGGCCCCGAAGAAGTCGGCGAGCACCGCCTCGACCCGGGCGGTGGTACGCGGGCGGCCGAGCCCCGGCAGCACTCCGGCGTCCGCCGCGAAGAGCTGGGGCCCTTCGAAGTGCCGGGCGGTGCACTCCAGCAGCCGGAACTGCCGGGCCAGGGCGTCGGGCACGGTGACGGCCGGGAGGGGGAAGGTCCGGGGCAGCCGCACGCTCATTCCGGGGCGCCTTCCGGCGGGCGGCTGCCGGCAGCCGGCGGCCCGCCGTCCGCGCCGTACCGCCCGGTGAGAAACCGCAGCGGATTGCGCCGCGTCAGCCGGTCGATCAGCTCCTCGTCCAGCCCGGCCGCCCGCAGCCGCGGCAGAAAGGACCGGAACAGATGCCCGTAGCCCATACCGCCCTCGCTGACCAGGTAGCCGTGGCGGGAGACATCGCAGCTGAGCAGCACCCGGTCGGCGTGTCCGGACTCCAGGAGCGCCAGCAGCAGCCGCAGCCGCGCCCGGTCGCTCTGGTAGCTCTCCTTGCCGACGGTGTCGAACGCGATGTACGCACCGGCCGCCGCCAGCTCCCGGTGCACGGCCGGATCGTCGAGCAGGTCCTGGTGGCCGATGCTGACGCGGTGCGGCGGCAGCCCGGCCGCCGTCAGCAGCTCCAGCTGGGCCAGGCCGCCGCGGCCGAACTGGGCATGGGTGGCCACCGACAGACCGGTCGCCGTTGCGGCGAGTGCCGCCGCGGTCAGCGTGCGGGCCTCCGGCTCGCTCGGCAGATCGCCGTGGCTGCCGACCTCGCCGATCACCCCGGGACGGATCCCGGAGCCACCGCAGCCGCGCTCGATCTCCCCGACCAGGGTCCTGGCCAGCTGCTCGGCGCTGGTGCGGCTCAGTTCCGCGGGGTGGAACGGCTCGTAGTACCAGCCGGTCGCCGCGATGACCGCGACCCCCGAATCCGCGGCGATCCGGGCCATCGAGGCCACATCGCGCCCCATGCCCCGGCAGGTGAGTTCGATGACCAGGGAGAGCCCGAACTCGGCGCGCAGCGAGGCCAGTTCCTCGGTGATCGCGGCCCGGTGCCCGGGGGTCAGGGTCGCCGCGCTGTCGGCGCCCCGGGTCAGATCGAGCGCCAGATGCTCATGGGCGAGCACCGGGCCGCGCACGGCGGATGCGGGCAGCGGGCCCGAGACGGTTTGCAGCAGATCGTTCATCAGTGCCTTCCCGGCCGCCCGGCGCGGCCGAACCCCGTCCGGGCGCGAAACCCGTCAGGAGGTGAGAGGGGTGAACAGGTCCAGCCAGTACAGGACGTTGAGCAGGACGCCGCCGACGACGACCGCGGCGGGCCCCGCGGCCGTGCGGACCACGACCCGCCCCATCGCCTCGTTCAGCAGGTACAGCCCCCCGACGAGCAGGATGCCCAGCCCGCCGCCCATCGCCTGGGCGGCCAGCAACGAGCCGAAGAGCAGGGCCAGTTGCAATGTCGCGCCGATCGCGCCGCGCAGCTGCTCGGAGGAGTCGCGTACGGACGGCAGCCCGCCGAGCACCCGGCCGATCCCGCTCAGCGCCAGCACCTCGACGCCGAAGACCAGCGCCCCGCACACCAGCGCCCACCACGGGCTCGGCAGCAGATAGCCGATCGGATAGACGAAGGTGAAGCCCGCGATGCCGTACGCACCGGAGGCCAGCGCGGTGGTGGCGATGAGCGGCAGGAACCCGAAGGCGCGGTAGAAGTCGAGCTGCGCCGCCTCCGCGGACCGTCCCTTCGCGATCAGAAAGCTCGTCGCCTCACCGCCGCCGAATATGTGCAGCTGCGCCAGCAGACACACCCCGGCGCCCAGCGCCATGAACAGCGGCAGATGGCGGCGCAGCCGGGCCGCGCTCGCGCTGAACAGCGACACCATGGGGTCGTCGTCCGGCACCGCAGGCCGCTCCTGTGCCGCCTGTGCCCGCTCTTCCGCCGCCTGTGCCCGCTCCGTACGCCGCTGCCGCAGATCCTTGGCGACCGCGAAGCCGATCAGCAGCAGTACCCCGGCGGCCATCGCCGGCGCCCCGGCGAACACCTTCGGCCACAGCTTCATCGTGACGACGACGAGCGCGAGCTCCACGACGCCCGCCACCGCGCCCGGCAGCCTGCCGAACTGCTTGCTGATCGCCAGCACCGGGAACAGCGTGAAGAGGAACAGGATCGGCGTCGACATCTGCTGCATGGCCGTCAGAAAATCGACCGGCAGCTTGTGCGCCATCTCGTTGGCGCCCTTGAGCCCGAAGACCACCACCGCGCCCCAGGCCCCGCCGAGCACCGGCGCGAGCCACTTCTTCGGCGCGAGAATGCCCAGCAGATCGGTCGGCAGGAACACCAGCCAGGGGTTGAGCACGCCCGATGACAGTGCCATCGGCGCGCCCAGACCGAAGATGAACCCGGCCGACAGCCCGAAGGAGACCGCACCGGTCGCATTGCGGGTGGTCCGCCCCTGTATGAAGTCCAGCATGAACGGCCGTACGCCGTCGTTGAACACCGCCAGCGCCAGATGCGCCAGGTACGCGGTCAGCGCGCACAGCGCGATGACGGTCAGCTGCCCGGCCGTCGAGAAGTCGAGCGCACCGGCCGCGGCAGCCGGACCCGGGTGCGCGGCGGCGGGGAGGGCGCCCATGGGTCAGGCCGTACGGGCGGCGATGGCGCGGGCGAGTACGGGGGTGACGGCGTCCATCTGGTCGAGGGCGTACCCGAACACCCTCTTGCCCTCGTCGAGCAGCGCCTCGGTCTGCTCCGTGGTGGGCACCGACCGCCCGAAGGTGTGGCAGACGGCCGCGCCCAGCAGCCCGACCAGCACACCGAGCGAGGCCCCGGCCCCGGTGTGGCAGGTGCCGAGGAAGTAGTCGGCCCGCCCGGCCCGCAGCTGCACCGCGGCGTCCATGTCGTTGCTGACGGCGATCTCGACGCCCGGCAGCCCGAGCCCGGTCACTCGGCCGGCGACCTCGGACTTGCCGAGGCCACCGGTGAGGATCTTGGTCATGGGGTGTCCCTTCGCGGTCGGGCCGCGGGCACCGCCGGGCCCCCGCGCCATACGGCCAGATGCAGCGCCAGGAAGTTGACCTCCGAGCCGGAGAGCATCGCACCCAGCTCGCGCTGTGCCCGTATGGCGACGGCGCGGGCCCGGGCCAGCGCCTCGGGATGGGCCGCGAGCTCCACTGCCACCGCCGCATCCGTACGGAACGCCTCGACGGTCTCGCCGTCCAGCAGCCTGGTCAGCGCCATCAGCAGATGGCTGGTCAACATCCCCGCGCTGTCCTCGGTGACCGGCCGTCCCTCGGCGGCCAGTGCCTCCAGCTCGGCCGTCACGAACGCGGCGACCTGCGGCCGCACCTGCCCGCTGTCGCGGAAGAGCCGGATGCGCCGGGCGAGCCGGGATTCCATGGGCGGCCGTCCTTCCCTCGAAGGCAACAGTAACCAGGATTCTGGATTTTGCTCCCTAACATGCCGTCACTTTTTGCCCGGCGGCCGAGGCTGTCCCCACGCGCTCCGCAGGCCAACGGCGCCTGCGGCCGGGCCGGGTGAACGGACCGGTCCGGGCAGCAGGCCCCGCCGGTGCACGGCCGGACCTCAGTACGCCGGAACGCGCTCGCCCCGCAGCACCTCGCCCTGCACGGCCGTGACCGTCGACAGCTTCACCGCATCCCGTACGGCCGCCAGCGCCCCGGCCCCCGCCTCCCCCGTACGGCCTATCAGCGCGGCGCTCGCATGGCGCACCGCCAGATCGCGGGTGAGCTCGTCGCCCAGCGGCAACACCTGCATCTCCGCGACCGGTTGACCCCGTACCGGTCCAAGTACCTCGTCGAGGTTCCACACCGTGGCATCGGCCCGGCCCTGCGCCAGCTCCTCCCAGGGCTGCAGGGAGGAACACGGCACCCACTCCACGTCCGGACGGTGCCCGAAGACCCGCTCGGTGAGCATCCGCTGATCCTCCGAGGCGTCGTCGACGGCGATCCGCAGACCGGGGGAGCCGAGCGTGACCCCGGGCCGCAACAGCAGGCCGTGCTCGCCGGCGTAGGTGGCCGGGCCCAGATCGGCGATCAGCTCGACGGGCTGCCGCCCGATCAGCCGGTCGGCGGCGAAGCGGGACAGCACCGCCAGCTCGGCCCTGCCCTCGGCCAGCGCCGCGACCCGGGCGGCCGCACCCCGCAGGAAGGTGATCGCGAACGGTGCGCCGGCCTCCTCGAATGCCGTCCGCAGGCCCGTCGCGAGTCCTTCGAATCGCAGGGAGTGCGGCAGCGGCATCGCGGCCGGCACCGTGCCGAGGCCGGACAGGCGCCACAGGACGGCGCGGTCCGACCCGACGAGGAAGGTGCCGAGATGCCCCCGGGCGACGGTCTTGATCGCGCCCGCCTCCTCCAGGAGCCGGAGCGCGGCCTGCACCGTGCCGTTGCCCACCCCCAGCCGCTCGGCGAAGTCGCGGACCCGCGGCAGCCGCATCCCCGCGCCGTCGGCGCCCTGCCGGATCAGCAGGGCCGCCAACTGCCGGGCGGCGTGCCCGTTGCGGGTCAGGAGCCGCTCGTCGAGGCCGCCGGGGCCATGGATGCCGTTCACACAAATGACAGTAAACAGGATCCTGGATACTGCCAAACGCCCGCCGGATGCCCACCCCGGGCCTGCCGCCGGCCCGCGCTACCGCGTCCGCGCGATCAGATAGCGGAAGACATTCGGCATCCACACCGTCCCGTCCGCCCGCTGGTACGGATGCAACGCCTCCGCGAGCTCCTTCTCCACCTGACGCTGCTCGGCCGCCTCCAGCGCCGCATCGAACAGCCCCGTCGACAGCAGCCCGCGCACCGCACTCGCCAGATCGGCGTACCCGAACGGGCAGGCCACCCGGCCCGAACCGTCGGGCCGCAGCCCGGCCCGCTCCGCCAGCTCCTCCAGATCGTCCCGGCCGCTGGGCCGCCATCCCGTGGAGCCGACGACATAGCCGCCCGGTGGTCCGGCCGGCGGCTGCGCCACCCGCAGCACCCCGGCCGTGGCACACCGCTCCACCGGGCCCCAGCCGCCCAGCACCACCGCACTGCCGCGCTCCGCCAGCCCGGCCGCCGCGGTGAGCGATGCCGTCAGCCCCTCGACCGTGCTCACACAGCCCACCGGGTGGAACGCCGTGACCACATTGAAGGCGGCGTCCTCGGGCGCCGCGTCCTCCAGACCACCGCTGACCAGCCGGGTGTGCTCCGGCATACCGTCCGGCGTGAGCCGCTCACGCGCCAGCTCCAGCCGGGACTCGTCCACATCGACCCCACTGACCTGCGCGCCCCGCGCCGCCGCGAGCAGCAGTGCCAGACCGGAGCCACAGCCGAGACCCAGCAGACGGGTACCGGGACCGATCCCCAAACGGTCGTACGCGGCTTCGTACAGCGGCACCAGCATCCGCTCCTGGATCTCGGCCCAGTCACGGGTGCGCGCCCGTGACCGGGCCGGAACGGGCGGGTCGTCGCAGCGCATGGATCCGGACCGCGGAAGCTGGTGCCGCACGAGCGTGGGTGACATCGCTAGCGCCCCTATTCGCCGAGAACCCGAAGCTGCTCCGTACCGATCGTCCCCGTGATTCGCGCGTGGTGCGCCCCCCGCGATCCAGACAACTGCGCATTCGTCCGGGCGTCCAGGGGGTGCGCCGGGGTTGTCTCCCGAGCGCCCCCGTGTGCGCCGGGCCCGCTCCCTGGAGCGCCGTTCCAGGGTGCCCCGGCCCGCGCCGTTCCGCCACGGCAGCGCCCGCCACCCGGACGCTCCCCGCGCCCCGGGGTGCCGGTCGGCCACCCGCCTCCACCGGCCCCTACGGTGGGACAGGAGCCGGTTCCGCCGGGCACAGGCGGCCCCCGTACGATCACCGCGGTGATCGTTGCCCCGGTATACGACCGGCTACGCCATGCGGCGTACGCGGGGATACGTACCGGCTTGAGGGCTGCTGGGCGCCTTCTGCGCAGATCTGCGCACCCGCCCTCGGCACGACTCATGACCGGAAACTGACTGGTACGTGCAAATTATTTGGGATGCCCCGGAATCGGAACACTGGGCAACCCCGGCTCGTTGTTACGACGTGAGCACGACACCGCCTGTCCTCGCCGCCGAACTGGCGCTCGCCTGGGCCGATATTCAACGGCACCATCCCGAGCTGCCGGACCTGGCCGCGCCCGAGTCCCTGATCGGAGAGTCCTCGTCCGCCTGTGGCGCCGAACTCTCCTTCGAACGGCTGCTCCATGAGGCAGTCCACGGCATCGCCGCCGCCCGCGGCGTCCGCGACACCTCCCGCGCAGGCCGCTACCACAACCGCCGCTTCCTGGCGATCGCCGAGGAGCTGGGCCTGGACCATGTCGACGAGCCGCACCCCAGCAGTGGCTTCTCCCTGGTCACCCTCAATCCCGAGGCCAGGAGGCGCTACCGCACCACCATCGAACGACTGGCCAGAGCTCTGAAGGCGCACACCGTCGCCACCGCCACCGACACCGCCCGCAGCTTCCGGGGCCCGGCCGCCCGGCACGGCTCCTCCGGAGGGGGCGTCCGCGTCAAGGCCGTCTGTGACTGCGGGCGCAACGTCCGCGTCGTACCGTCCGTGCTCGCCCAGGCGCCGATCGTCTGCGGTGGCTGCGGAAAGCCCTTCCGCATCCCCGAGGTGGCCGCGGTCGGCTGACCCATGGGCGTGTGGCACAATGGCTAGCTGTACTCGACAGTCGCACAGGACCCCTCTCTCCTCCGGCTGACGCGTCCATCGGGCACCCCGAGTACCGCAACCCCACGTGGCATCCCGTTGTGCCCCACCACGTCAAGACCAGGAGACACCACTTCCGTGGCAGTCAAGATCAAGCTGAAGCGTCTGGGCAAGATCCGCGCGCCTCACTACCGCATCGTCATCGCCGACTCCCGTACCCGCCGTGACGGCCGGGCCATCGAGGAGATCGGCCTGTACCACCCGGTGCAGAACCCCTCGCGCATCGAGGTCGACTCCGAGCGTGTCCAGTACTGGCTGGGTGTCGGCGCGCAGCCGACCGAGCCCGTCATGGCCATCCTCAAGGTCACCGGCGACTGGCAGAAGTTCAAGGGCCTGCCCGCCCCGGCGCCGATGAAGGTCGCCGAGCCGAAGGCCGACAAGCGCGCCCTCTTCGAGGCCGCTGCCAAGGACTCCGGCAATGAGCCGAAGGGTGAGGCCATCACCCCGAAGGCGAAGAAGGCTGACAAGAAGGCGGACGAGGCTGCGGCCGAGTCCACCTCCGAGTCGACCGAGGCCTGAGCATGCTCGAGGAAGCCCTCGAGCACCTCGTCAAGGGCATCGTCGACAACCCCGATGACGTGCAGGTAGCCTCGCGCACCCTGCGCCGCGGGCGCGTGCTCGAGGTCCGGGTCCACCCCGACGACCTCGGCAAGGTGATCGGCCGCAACGGCCGTACCGCCCGCGCCCTGCGGACCGTCGTGGGCGCCATCGGCGGCCGTGGCATCCGCGTCGATCTCGTCGACGTGGACCAGGTCCGCTGACAAGTTGAACACCGGCTCGGGCCGGGGAGGGCTTCTGGCCCACCCCGGCCCGCAGTCGTCTACGGAGACCTGCCGTAGGCACACGCAAGGGAGAAAACAGCGTGCAGTTGGTAGTGGCACGGATCGGCCGCGCCCACGGCATCAAGGGTGAGGTCACGGTAGAGGTACGCACCGACGAGCCCGAACTGCGGCTCGCCCCGGGCGCCGTCCTCGCCACCGAACCGTCCTCCGTCGGACCGCTCACCATCGCGACCGGCCGGGTGCACAGCGGCCGGCTGCTGCTGCGCTTCGAGGGTGTCGCGGACCGTACGGCCGCCGAGGCGCTGCGCAACACCCTGCTGATCGCGGAGGTCGACCCCGAGGAAGTCCCCGAGGACCCCGAGGAGTTCTACGACCACCAGCTGATCGACCTCGATGTCGTCACCCGCGCCGGCACCGCCGTCGGACGGATCTCCGAGATCTCCCATTTGCCCTACCAGGACCTGCTGGTCGTCCAGCGGCCCGACGGCAGCGAGGTGTTGATCCCGTTCGTCTCCGAGATCGTCCCGGAGATCGACCTGGAGGAGCAGCGCGCCGTCGTCGACCCGCCGCCCGGCCTCCTCGACGACAGTCAGGCGGAGATCGCCAGCAGCCGCGAGGACAGCTGATGCGGCTCGATGTCGTCACGATCTTCCCGGAGTACCTCGAACCGCTGAACGTCTCGCTCGTTGGCAAGGCCCGCGCCCGCGGACAGCTCGATGTGCGCATCCACGACCTGCGGGAGTGGGCCCACGACAAGCACAACACCGTCGACGACACCCCGTACGGCGGCGGCCCGGGCATGGTCATGAAGCCCGAGCCGTGGGGTGAGGCGCTCGATCAGATCCTCGCGTCCGGTGAGGGCGCACCGGTGATCGTCGTCCCCACCCCGAGCGGTGCCCCGTTCACCCAGCAGCTCGCCGTCGAACTCTCGGCCAAGCCCTGGCTGGTGTTCACCCCGGCCCGCTACGAAGGCATCGACCGACGCGTCATCGAGGAGTACGGCGACCGCGTCGATGTCCGCGAGGTCTCCATCGGCGACTACGTCCTGGCCGGCGGCGAGGCGCCGGTGCTGGTCATGGTCGAGGCGGTGGCCCGGCTGCTGCCCGGCGTCCTCGGCAATGCCGCCTCCCACCAGGACGACTCCTTCGCCCCCGGCGCGATGGCCGACCTCCTGGAGGGCCCCGTCTACACCAAGCCTCCCGAGTGGCGTGGCCGCGGCATCCCCGAGGTACTGCTCAGCGGCCACCACGGCAAGATCGCCCGCTGGCGCCGCGACGAGGCCTTCCGCCGCACCGACCTCAACCGCCCCGATCTGATCGAGCGCGCCGACCCCGCCGCGTTCGACAAACACGACCGCGCGATCCTGGCCGCTCTTGGCTGGTCGGCGGGCGAGGACGGCCGATTTGGGCGGGGGACCGGGGACGTGGAAGAATAGGCCGCTGCTGTGTGCGTCCGGCGCGCGCCCCTGCCACAGGGGGAACGACGCCCGCCCGACGGAACGGCATCCGAAACATCATTCCGATATCCCGTTGATGACCTGTGGCATCAACGAAGAAAGCAGTAGGTCATGCACCTTCTCGACACCGTCGACGCCTCGTCGCTGCGCAGCGACGTCCCGGCCTTCCGCCCGGGCGACACCGTCAACGTCCACGTCCGCGTCATCGAGGGCAACCGCTCCCGTGTGCAGCAGTTCAAGGGCGTTGTCATCCGCCGTCAGGGCGCCGGCGTGCGCGAGACCTTCACGGTCCGCAAGGTCAGCTTCTCCGTCGGCGTCGAGCGCACCTTCCCGGTGCACACCCCGATCGTCGAGAAGATCGAGGTCGTGACCCGCGGTGACGTCCGTCGCGCCAAGCTGTACTTCCTGCGCGAGCTCCGCGGCAAGGCCGCGAAGATCAAGGAGAAGCGCGACAACTGAGCCGGGCCGTCCCGGAGCACGATTTTTTGCGCCGGGGCAACGCAAACCCACGCTCGCGTACGGCTTCGGGACCCGGCCGGATAAGCTCAGGGCCCGATGAACACCGACGCACAGCTGACGGAGCGCGACCCCTCTCCCACCCCCGACCAGGGGCCGGAGCAGGGGTCGCGCTCCGCGCGTTTGCTCGCCCGTGCGGCCGGTCTGCGCCATCGGCCGGCCACCCTGCTCGCGCTCTGTCTGGCCTTTGTGCTGCTGCTCAGCGCGTTCGTGGCACAGCCTTTTCTGATTCCCAGTTCCTCCATGGAGAACACCCTGCAGATCGGGGACCGGGTGCTGGTCAACAAGCTGGCGTACCGTTTCGGCAGCGAGCCGGCGCGGGGCGATGTGGTGGTGTTCGACGGCACGGGCTCCTTCGTTCACAGGGAGCAGGGGGAGAATCCCGTCACGGGGCTGGTGCGCGGAGCCGGTGCGGCGCTGGGCCTGGCCCGGCCCGCCGAGACCGACTACGTCAAGCGTGTGATCGGCATCGGCGGTGACCGTGTGACCTGCTGTGACAAACGGGGGCGGATCGAAGTGAACGGTGAGCCCGTGAGTGAGGCGTATCTCCATGCCGGGGACACGCCGTCCTCGGTGGATTTCGACATCGTGGTGCCGGAGGGCAGGTTGTGGGTCATGGGGGACCACCGCGCCAGATCGAGCGACTCCCGCGACCACCTCGGTGACCCCGGAGGCGGAACCGTCCCGGTGGACAAGGTCATCGGCCGCGCGGACCTGATCACCTGGCCGGCGAGCCGCTGGCGCACCTTCGAGCGCCCACGGTCCTTCGACCGGATACCCACCGCGGCAGGCCCCCATGGGTAGCCGCGGACGCCCCCGCCACGGGAACCAGAACGCAGACAAGCCGGGACGGGGTGCCGGCAGGCCCAAGCGGGGCGTCGGCGGGCCGGGACGGGGCACCGACGGCGCGTACGGCGGCTCCGGTCCGTACGGCGACCCTCAGGAATCCGGCGGGAGCGACGGCTCCCGGGCGGACGAGCCGGCGAACGGCAGGCGGGCGGGCCGGTCCGGGACCGGTGGCCGGGCCGAGCGGCGGCGCATGGCGCGGCGCATCAAACGCCGCAGGCAGCGCTCCTACCTCAAGGAGATCCCCATCCTCGTGGGCGTGGCGCTGGCCATCGCCCTCGTCCTGAAGACCTTTCTCGTCCAGGCCTTCGTCATCCCGTCCGGCTCCATGGAGCAGACGATCAAGATCGGCGACCGAGTGCTGGTCGACAAGCTGACGCCGTGGTTCGGCTCCAAGCCGGAGCGCGGCGACGTGGTCGTCTTCAAGGACCCCGGCGGCTGGCTCAAGGGCGAGCAGACCAAGCCCACCGACAGCGGTGCCTTCCAGCCCGTCAAGGACGCCATGACCTTCATCGGGCTGCTGCCGTCGGCCGATGAACAAGACCTGATCAAGCGGGTCGTGGCGGTCGGCGGCGACACCGTCAAATGCTGCGACGAAAAGGGCAAGGTCACCGTCAACGGCACCCCGCTGACCGAACCGTACGTCCATCCGGGCAATCCGCCGTCCACGCTGAAGTTCACGGTGACCGTCCCCACCGGACGGATCTTCGTGATGGGCGACCACCGTTCCAACTCCGCGGATTCGCGCTTCCACCTGGACGAGCCGTACCGTGGCACGGTCTCGGAGGAGAGTGTCGTGGGCCGCGCCGTGGTGATCGGCTGGCCGTTCAGCCACTGGCGGCGCCTGGAAGAGCCGGACACCTTTACGACCGTGCACGACGCGCCGGGCGCCAAGGCGTCGGCGGCAGGCGCGCCGCATAGGCTGTCCAACGAGAGTTTGACCGTACTCCCGACCCCTGCGGAACTCCCGCTCGTTATGGGAGTGGTGGGCCTGCACCGGTTGACGGGCGGGCGAGTGCGTGGAGTGAGGAGCAGATGTGGGGGACTTGGCGGTCGGCGCGCGGTCCGGAACCGAAGAGCCCGAAGAGCCGGCGGGGCGTGGTGAGACCGCGCGGCCGGCGACGAGTTCCGTGCATCAGTCATCAGCACAGTCAGGGGCGCAGGCGCAGCGTTCGACTCCGGCGGATCCTTCGGGCACGTCGGACACGTTGGACACGTCAGCGGGCGAGGAGGCGAGCGGCGGCATGAAGAAGGCCAAGAAGCCGCGCGCCTTCTGGAAGGAGCTGCCGATTCTCGTCGGTATCGCCCTGCTCCTCGCGCTGCTGATCAAAACATTCCTGGTGCAGGCCTTCTCGATCCCGTCCGACTCGATGCAGGACACCCTGCAGCGCGGGGACCGGGTGCTGGTCGACAAGCTGACGCCGTGGTTCGGCTCCAAGCCGCAGCGCGGCGAGGTCGTCGTCTTCCACGACCCGGGCGGCTGGCTGAACGAGACGCCGACCCCCGAGCCCAACCCCGTCCAGAAGGTCCTCAGCTTCATCGGCCTGATGCCCTCGGCCGAGGAGAAGGACCTGATCAAGCGGGTCATCGCCGTCGGCGGCGACACCGTCGAGTGCCACGGCACCGGCCCCGTCAAGGTCAATGGCAAGGCCCTCAAGGAAGACTCGTACGTCTTCCCCGGGGCCACCCCCTGCGGCGACCGGGCGTTCGGCCCGATCCACGTCCCCAAGGGCCGGATCTGGGTGATGGGCGACCATCGCGACGACTCCCTCGACTCCCGCTACCACCAGAACCTCAAGGGCAACGGCACGGTCTCGGAGGACGAGGTCGTCGGCCGGGCATTCACCATCGCCTGGCCCATCAACCGCTGGGCGATGCTGCCGGTGCCGGACACCTTCGACCAGCCCGGAATCAACAAGGCCATGGCGGCGACGCCGGCCGCTCTGGGCCTGGCCGGCGCGGTGCCGATCGTGATGTGGCGCCGCCGCAGGCTGACCGGAACACGTAACCCCAGGTAAGGTGCCGTCCCGGATCTTCGACGCGGGCTCGGTCCGCGGGGTGGGAGCGCTGGGATGAGCAGCAGTACGGAACGCAGGACCGACGGCCGCGGCCGGACGACGGGCAGTGTGCTGTCCGGTCTGGCCGTGGCCGTCGGCTGTGTGCTGTTCCTGGGAGGCTTCGTATGGGCGGCGCTGATCTACCGCCCCTATACGGTGCCGACCGATTCGATGACGCCGACGATCGCCGTTGGGGCGCGGGTCCTGGCGGAGAAGGTGGACGGCTCCGAGATACGCCGCGGCGACATCGTCGTCTTCAAGGACTCCACGTGGGGCGACCTGCCGATGGTCAAGCGCGTCGTCGGCGTCGGTGGTGACAAGATCGCCTGCTGCACCGAGCAGGGCCGGCTGACCATCAACGGAACCCCCGTCGAGGAACCGTATCTGCAGGGCAGCGGCCCCGCCTCACCCATCGGCTTCAAGGCCAAGGTCCCCACCGGCCAGCTCTTCCTGCTCGGTGACCACCGCAGCGACTCCCTCGACTCCCGCGTCCACCTCACCGACGGCGACCACGGCTCCGTACCGCGCAGCGCCGTCAATGCCCGGGTCGACGCGCGCGCCTGGCCGCTCGGCAGCGTCGGCGTGATGCAGCGCCCGGCGGCCTTCTCCGCCCTCCCCGGCGGCACCTCGCAGCCCGGCCCGGTAGCGCCCATCACCCTCGCGGTGGTCGCCGGTGCGGTCCTCATCCTCATCGGCGCGGCCTACGGGCCCCTCGCCCGGCGTAGGGCGCGCAAGGGTGCCTGAGAGGCCGCGACGGGGCGCCGAGGAACCGGCCGCGGCCCGTGGGCCAGCGGCCGGTTCCGACGCGGCGGAGGCGAACGTGGTGCGCCAGGTCTCCCGCATCGTGCTGCTCGATCCCGACGACCGGATCCTGCTGCTCCACGGCTTCGAACCGGACCGCCCCGCCGACAGGTGGTGGTTCACCCCCGGGGGCGGTCTGGAAGCCACGGAGACCCGCGAAGAGGCGGCCCGCCGTGAGCTCGCCGAGGAGACCGGCATCGTCGATGCCGTCCTGGGCCCCGTCCTGTGGAAGCGCCGGTGCGCCTTCCCGTTCGACGGGCGGCGCTGGGAGCAGGACGAGTGGTATTACCTGGGACGGACCGACCGGACTGTCACCGACACCGGCGGGCAGACTGACCTGGAGCGACGCAGCGTCTCGGGACTGAGGTGGTGGACTTCGGAGGAACTGTCCGCCTCGCATGAGACGGTGTATCCAACCAGACTCGCCGAGCTGCTGCGCACGCTGCTCGACGAAGGGCCACCCGATGCGCCAGTGCTCCTGGAGACCGAGCGGGTCTGACGCACAATGGGGGGACGCACGGCTGAAGGGGATCTGCCATGAGTGCCGAGGACCTCGAGAAGTACGAGACCGAGATGGAGCTGAAGCTCTACCGGGAGTACCGCGACGTCGTCGGACTGTTCAAATATGTGATCGAGACCGAGCGACGTTTCTACCTCACCAATGATTACGAGATGCAGGTGCACTCGGTTCAGGGGGAGGTGTTCTTCGAGGTGTCGATGGCTGACGCCTGGGTCTGGGACATGTACCGACCCGCCCGCTTCGTCAAGCAGGTACGCGTACTCACGTTCAAGGACGTGAACATCGAGGAGCTCAACAAGAGTGATCTGGATCTTCCGGGCAGCTGAGGCGGCCGGAGCCGCCGGAGTGGGCGGCAGGCCCTGGGCCCCTCTTCGCGACCCGGACGGGTGAGCGGGTTATCCACAACCGGCGCACTGTCCACCAAGATCCAATAGTTCGGGGCGGGAGCGTCACAGTCGGTGCCGGAGGTGGTGCCGCATGAACGCCATGCAGGCCGGCCGCAGGGCCGGCGACGACGCACAGACCGCGGAGCGGGCACGGAGGGCGCACTCAGGACCGCCGCCCACGGAACGTAAGCCACCTGCGGGCACGCGGACGGCCGTCGAGCCGGCAGCCCGCAGGCCACCGGCCGTCGAACCGGCAGCTGCCAAGCCACCGGCCACCGCTCCGACGGTCGCCGAGCCGGGGAACACCGACCCCGCGGCGGCCAAACCCGCCGACGCCCGTCGGCGCGCACTCGGCCGCTATGGCGAAGACCTGGCCGCCCGGCGGCTCATCGAGGCCGGTATGCGCATCCTGGACCGCAACTGGCGCTGCCGCGACGGAGAGATCGACATCGTTGCGGCCGACGGCGACGCAGTGGTGGTCTGCGAGGTCAAAACCCGCCGCGCCGGCTGGTACGAACACCCCATGGCGGCCGTACGCCCCGAGAAGACCGCCCGGCTGCGGCTGCTCGCCGAACGCTGGCTGGAGCGGCACGGCGGCCCGCCACCCGGCGGCGTACGGATCGATGTGATCGGCGTCCTGCTGCCGGCCCGCGGAGCCCCGGTCGTCCAGCACGCACGAGGGGTGGCCTGATGGGATTCGCCCGAACCTGCTCCGTCGCCCTGGTGGGCGTCGAAGGCGTCGTCGTCGAGGTCCAGGCCGACCTGGAACCCGGCGTCGCGGCCTTCACCCTCGTCGGACTGCCCGACAAGAGCCTCATCGAGTCCCGCGAGCGGGTGCGGGCCGCGGTCGTGAACTCCGGCGCCGAGTGGCCGCAGAAAAAGCTCACCGTCGGCCTCAGCCCGGCCTCCGTACCCAAAGGCGGCAGCGGATTCGACCTGGCCGTGGCCTGCGCGGTCCTCGGCGCCGCCGAACGCCTCGACCCCCGCGAACTCACCGACCTGATGATGATCGGCGAACTGGGCCTGGACGGCCGCGTCCGGCCGGTACGCGGCGTACTGCCCGCCGTACTGGCCGCCGCCGACGCCGGATACCGCCAGGTCGTCGTCCCGGAACAGACCGCCGCCGAAGCCTCGCTGGTCCCCGGCATCTCCGTCCTCGGCGTCCGCAGCCTGCGCCAGCTCATCGCCGTCCTCGCCGACGAACCGGTGCCCGACGAGGAAGATCTCCGTGAAGAAGGCCGCCCCGACCCGTTGCTCGCCGGGCTGGTCGTGCCCGGCACCGGCATCAGCGCGGGCCTGCCACCCGGCGACCACACCCCCGACCTCGCGGACGTCGCGGGCCAGCACAGCGCCCGCCGCGCCCTGGAAGTAGCCGCAGCCGGACGCCACCACATCTTCTTCAAAGGCCCGCCCGGCGCCGGGAAAACCATGCTCGCCGAACGCCTCCCAGGACTCCTGCCGGTGCTGTCCCCCAAGGAATCCCTGGAGGTCACCGCCGTCCACTCGGTGGCCGGCACCCTCCCGCCGGGACAGCCACTCGTTCAACGGCCGCCCTACTGCGCCCCGCACCACTCCGCGACGATGGCCTCCCTCGTGGGCGGCGGCACCGGCCTGCCCCGCCCCGGAGCCGTATCCCTGGCCCATCACGGCGTGCTGTTCGTGGACGAGGCCGCCGAATGCAGCCCACGTGTCCTGGACGCACTGCGCCAGCCACTGGAATCCGGCCATGTGGTGGTTGCCCGCGCGGCAGGCATGATGCGCATGCCCGCCCGCTTCCTCCTCGCCCTCGCCGCCAACCCCTGCCCGTGCGGACGACACGGCACCATCAGCGGCAGCTGCGAATGCCGGCCGTCCTCCATCCGCCGCTACCGCGCCCGGCTGTCCGGGCCCCTGATGGACCGGGTGGACCTACGGATCGCCGTGGAACCGGTCGCCCGCGCCGAACTGGTCGCCCTCGGCCGCGGCGCCGAATCCACCGCGGCCGTGGCCGAGCGCGTACACGCCGCCCGCGAGCGCGCCGCGGCCCGTCTCGCCGGCACACCGTGGCAGACCAACAGCGAGGTACCCGGACATGAACTGCGCACCCGCTGGCGGGTCCACCCGGGCGCCCTGGCCCCGGCAGAACGTGACCTCGAATGCGGTCTCCTCACGGCCCGCGGCTTCGACCGAATCCTCCGTGTCGCCTGGACCGCCGCCGACCTGGCCGGCCGAGACCGCCCCACCAGCGAAGACGTCAACTGGGCCCTGGAACTCCGCACGGGGGTACGCCGCGGCGCGCTGACGGCAGTGGGCGGGGGCGGAGGCAAGCGCCAGACCGCGACGACCGCCGCACCACCACACGGGCAGGCGTGAGCCATGACCAGGACCGATGCATGGGGCTTCGCCACGGGTGAACCGGCCGGCGCCACGGAGGGCCGCGGCCATGGACCCGCTCCGACAGCCGAGCCGGGCCACGCCATGAACACGACAGCCGAGTCACCTCCCGCACAGCCGGTGGCAGCCGGCCGGCGGTCCGCCCACCACGAGGGACACGAACCACAACGCACCGCCCGCGCGGCCCTCACCCGCATCCTCGAACCGGGCGATGAAACCGCCGGCCGCTGGCTACGTGAAATGGGCCCGGTGGCCCTCTGGCACACCCTCTCCGACGACTCGGCGGACCCCCTCACGGGCGCAACCCCGACCAAGATCGCAGGACTGCGGCTCCGCGCCGCCCGGGCTCGCCCCACCGCGGACCTCGATGCCGTCGCCGCGCTAGGCGGCCGGTTCCTCTGCCCCGGGGACGATGAATGGCCCGGCCAGCTCGACGACCTCGGTGACGCCCGCCCCGTCGGTCTGTGGGTGCGCGGGACGGCCAACCTCAGACTGTGGGCGCTGCGCTCCGTCGCCGTCGTCGGCGCCCGGGCCTGTACCGAATACGGCGCGCACCTCGCCACCACCCTCAGCGCCGGACTCGCCGACCGCGGCTGGGCCGTTGTCTCCGGAGCCGCGTACGGCGTCGACGGCGCAGCTCATCGCGGCGCATTGGCCGCGGACGGCGCGACCGTCGCCGTCATGGCCTCCGGCGTCGACCACCCCTACCCGCGCGGCCACACCGAGTTGATCGGCCGGATCGCCGAACAGGGCCTGGTGGTCGCCGAATTACCACCCGGCGACCACCCCACCCGCAGCCGTTTCATCCAGCGCAATCGCGTCATCGCCGCACTCACCAGAGGCACCGTCGTCGTGGAGGCCGAACTCCGCAGCGGCTCACTGGTCACCGCCCGGCGAGCGCTGGCCCTCGGGCGCTTCACCATGGGCATGCCGGGCCCGGTCACCAGCGGGCTGTCCGCCGGTGTGCATCAACTCCTGCGCGGCGAGGCCGCGGTGGTCACCGACGCCGACGAGGTCATCGAACTCGTCGGCAGCATCGGCGACCTCGCCCCCGAGCGGCAGGGCCCGACCCGCATCCGCGACCTCCTTGACCCCCTCGCGACCCGCGTACTGGAAGCGCTGCCCGCGCGCGGCAGCTCGGACACCGGCCATCTGGCGGAGGAGGCCGGCACGCCCCGCGACGTCACCCGGAGCAAACTCTTCGAGCTGCTGTCCCTCGGATTCGTTCAAAGGTGCGGGGACGGCTGGGAGTTGGCGCGACGCGCCGAGACGACCGACGGTTCCCGGCGAGGCGGTACTTGACCTGGGGCGAACGGGTGAAAGGGTGAGGGGAATGACCGCAGAATCCAGGTTTGGCGTACTTCGGGGCACGGGCCCGATCCGTGGGGACACGGCGATGCGGGGCAGGGGATGCACGAGGTCCCGCCCGCCGTGCCACCACGTCCGTCCGCACGGCCCTCCGGGGGTCCGCGTCCGGCTCCCTGTCCGGGTCTCGCCACGCCGTACGAGGTAACCCTGAGGTGCGGGCAGCGGAACGTATCTGCGCACGCCCGAACCTGCCATCCTCGCGCACCGCGACGCTTCGGTCACGCTACGCTCACAGGCAATTCAACCCTCATACATCCATCCACCCGCGTCTCGGCAGAACGGCTCAAGGCGACGAATGCCCCAGCACACCTCCGGGTCTGACCGTGCGGCTGTACCACCCGCCGCGCGCGGCAGCGTGCGCCCCGCCCCGCCCACCTCGCTCGACGAGTTGTGGCGCTCATACAAGGCGTCGGGTGACGGGCGGCTGCGGGAACAGCTGATCCTGCACTACTCGCCGCTGGTCAAGTACGTCGCCGGCCGCGTCAGCGTCGGCCTGCCCCCCAACGTCGAACAGGCCGACTTCGTCTCCTCCGGAGTCTTCGGACTGATCGACGCCATCGAGAAGTTCGAACCCGAACGCGCCATCAAGTTCGAGACCTACGCCATCACCCGCATCCGCGGCGCAATGATCGACGAGCTGCGCGCACTGGACTGGATTCCGCGCTCCGTACGGCAGAAGGCCCGTGCCGTCGAACGGGCCTACGCCACCCTCGAAGCGCAACTGCGCCGCACCCCGTCCGAGGCGGAGGTCGCCGAGGAGATGGGCGTTGCGCTGGAGGAACTCCACGGGGTGTTCAGCCAGCTGTCCTTGGCGAATGTGGTGGCCCTGGAAGAGCTGCTGCACGTCGGCGGTGAGGGGGGCGAACGGCTGAGCCTGATGGACACCCTCGAGGACACGGCGGCCGAGAACCCCGTCGAGATCGCCGAGGACCGCGAGCTGCGACGGTTGCTCGCGCGCGCCATCAACACCCTCCCCGAACGCGAGAAGACCGTGGTCACGCTCTACTACTACGAAGGCCTCACGCTCGCCGAGATCGGCAACGTCCTCGGTGTCACGGAGAGCAGGGTCAGCCAGATCCACACCAAGTCCGTACTGCAGCTCAGAGCGAAGCTCGCTGACGTCGGACGCTGAGCCACGTCCTGGACACCAGGGCTTCGCGTACGCCATGTCGCCATGCGGAGTGCCACGACGGGGGCGTCATCCGTAGAGTGGTGAGGTGCCCAGGATTCGAGCGGCCTCCGTGGCCGAGCACCGGACGATGCAGCGCGGCGCCCTCTTGGACGCCGCCCGCACCCTGCTGTCCGAAGGCGGAACGGAAGCACTGACCTTCCCCGCCCTCGCCGAGCGCACGGGCCTCGCGCGCTCCTCCGTATACGAGTATTTCCGCTCGCGTGCTGCTGTCGTCGAGGAGCTGTGCGCCGTCGACTTCCCGGTCTGGGCCGCTGAGGTGGAAGCGGCGATGGAGCGCGTCGACACGCCCGAGCAGAAGGTCGAGACGTATGTGCGCCGGCAGCTCGCCTTGGTCGGCGACCGGCGCCACCGCGCCGTCGTCGCTATTTCGGCCGGTGAGCTGGACGCCGGCGCACGCGAGAAAATCCGCGCGGCGCACGGCGGGCTGATCGCCATGATCGTCGAGGCGCTCGCCGCCCTCGGCCACGCACAGCCCCGACTCGCGGCCATGCTCCTCCAGGGAGTCGTCGACGCCGCGGTCCGTCGCATCGAACTCGGCGCCGCAGAAGACCCGGACGAGATCACGGAGGCGGCGGTCGCGATGGTGCTCCGCGGCGTCAGCGGCTGAAGGGGCCTCCCCCCGGGCCCCGCCCCGCCCCCTCCCGCCCCACCTCCACCACCCCGAACACTCGTTGGCCCCGCAGCCCGCAGCCCGCAGCCCGCAGCCCGCAGCCCGCAGCCCGCAGCCCGCAGCCCGCAGCCCGCAGCCCGCAGCCCGCAGCCCGCAGCCCGCAGCCCG
>NZ_JBSHAW010000027.1:89699-136939 GCF_053611685.1 Streptomyces sp. NPDC054786
CCGCAGGTCAGCCGTCGGCTCGTGGCGCAGTGACGTCGAGCCTCGCCGTGCAGGGCTGCCTGCCTCCGCGGTGGGCCGATGCCCGTGCGCGGCGCCCCCGCCCCCTTGCCTTGGCCCGTCTCACGCCCCGGCGGTCACGGCTGCCGGGTGATCACCCGCCACCCCGCCGCAGTCCGTGCCAGTGTCCATCCCGCCGCCGTTGCGCGTCCTCCTCGGTCCCAGGCGGCCGTGCCCGGTGGAGCCGGCCGAGTGCCCAGAGCGCCGCGGCCGCGAGCCCGGCTGCTGCCAAGAGGGCAGTTCCTGTTGGCGCCGACCTTCCCACCTGGCCTGCTGGTTTTGTCGATACCGCTGAATTCGATGGTTCTGATGATCCCGAATGCGGGGGAACCGTGTGGCCGCCCGCCGGCACGGGAACGCCGAAGATCGGCAGAAGTCGCGAGGGTCCGCCGCGGAGCATGCTGCGGGGCAGCAAGGACAACGGATCCTGGTAGCTCTTGCCGCGGCGCAGGCCCCAGTGGAGGCATGGCGCCCGGCAGTGGAACGGGCCGCGCTGCAGGACGGCGACCGGCTGGCCTGCGGTGACGCGCTGGCCTTTACGGGCGGTAGGGCGCACGGGCTCGTAGGTGGTGCGTAAGGGGGGTCGGCCCGAGCGGAACACCTCGATCGTCAGGACGCCACGGCCGGCGACGGTCCCGGCGTACACAACCCGGCCAGGTGCAGCTGCCCGTACCAGCGCACCGGTGGGCGCGGCCAGGTCCACGCCTCGGTGCCCGGCCGCCCAGGGCGACGGAGGCGGCTTCCAGCCGCGTACCACCGTGGGCCCTATGCCTGCGGGACCCGCCACCGGCCACGCCCTGTCCACACCCGGTGGGTCGGCCCGTGCCGCAACCTCGGCCCGTGCCGCAACCTCGGAACTCGCCCCGACCCCGGGACGCGCGCCGACCCCGGGACGTGCCGTGACCCCGCCACGTGCCGTGACCCCACGGTGTGCCGCGCCCCCGGGACGCGTCGCGAGTCTGAGGCGTGTCACCGCCTCGCCACGTGTCACCCCCTGGGCAGGTGTCCTGCCCTCCGGGTGTCCCAGCCCCTCGGCACGTGCCGCACCCGCAGGCCGGTCGGCCGCCCGTGCCACCCCGCGCTCCGCCGTCGCGGCCGAGGGCGGAGCGGCGGCAGCGCTCGCGGGCGCGGGGGACAGAAGGGTGAGCACCGCAGTTACGGCGGGGGCCAGCACTACACCCACTGCGCGGGCCGGGAAGAAGCAGCTGTGCCCATACCTGGTCAGCCCTCCGTGTGGTGCCGGCGGTAAGGACGCCGACGGCCGGAAGCGTGACCGGGGAGGGAGGGCCGGGGGAGGGAGAGGACGGCGATAGGGAGAGGGACGGGGAGAGGGACCGGGAACGAGATGCGGCGGTCGCCGCCGCGGCTGGCTGCGGGGCGTCCCGAGTTGCCCGCTGTCGGCCGGTTTCCGGAAGCGTCCGCGGAAGCCGCTGACGGTATCGAGGATCCTGGGCGAGCCGGAGTGTCGTCGAGGGCTTCGCCGGGCGGCCCGTCGCGGGCTCTGGCGCGGGGGTCGTTGTGGGTTCGGTTGCGTGTTCCGTCGCATGTCCCGACGGTGGCGCAGTCCGCCGCGGCGTGGGGATCTTGGTCCGAAGCTGTGGATCGGAGGGCGGTTGTGGACAACGGTGTCACCCGCCCGGGGCTCGAAATGGTGTGTGTCGCCCGGTGCATCGCCAGTCCCGTACACTTCTGATGGCGATCCGGGTCACCGGGTCGACTTCGCACGCCCCGCCGTCAGCGCACCAGTCCCTTTCGGGCAGCACGACGGCCGCGCTCCTCGGTCCTCGGACGGCTCCGCAAGGTGCCTTCCCCGGCAGGCGCGTCGGGGCGTCAGGCACCGCGGCCGACCGGCCGCAGTGGAACCGAGAAAAACAAGGAGTACGGCCATGGCCGTCGTCACGATGCGGGAGCTGCTGGAGAGCGGCGTCCACTTCGGGCACCAGACCCGTCGCTGGAACCCGAAGATGAAGCGCTTCATCTTCACCGAGCGCAACGGCATCTACATCATTGACCTGCTCCAGTCGCTGTCGTACATCGACCGCGCCTACGAGTTCGTCAAGGAGACCGTCGCCCACGGCGGCTCCGTCATGTTCGTCGGCACGAAGAAGCAGGCCCAGGAGGCCATTGCCGAGCAGGCGACCCGCGTGGGCATGCCCTACGTGAACCAGCGCTGGCTCGGCGGCATGCTGACCAACTTCTCGACCGTCTACAAGCGCCTGCAGCGCCTGAAGGAGCTCGAGCAGATCGACTTCGAGGATGTGGCCGCCTCCGGCCTCACCAAGAAGGAGCTCCTGGTTCTCTCCCGCGAGAAGGCCAAGCTGGAGAAGACCCTCGGCGGTATCCGCGAGATGCAGAAGGTGCCCAGCGCCGTCTGGATCGTGGACACCAAGAAGGAGCACATTGCCGTCGGTGAGGCGCGCAAGCTCAACATCCCGGTCGTCGCGATCCTCGACACCAACTGCGACCCGGACGAGGTCGACTACAAGATCCCGGGCAACGACGACGCCATCCGCTCCGTCACCCTGCTCACCCGCGTGATCGCCGACGCCGTCGCCGAGGGCCTCATCGCCCGCTCCGGTGCCGCCACCGGCGACCAGAAGCCCGGCGAGAAGGCTGCTGCCGCCGAGCCGCTGGCCGAGTGGGAGCGCGACCTGCTCGAGGGCGAGAAGAAGGCGGACTCCGACGAGGCTGCCGAGAAGCCCGCCGAGGCCCCGGCCGCCGAGGCCGAGAAGCCGGCTGAGGCCGCTGCCGAGACCCCCGTCGCCGAGGCCCCCGAGGCCGAGAAGCCGGCCGCGGACGCCGAGCAGGCCTGACCCGCAGTATCCGGCTGATGACGGCGGGGGAGGGCGCCACAAGCGCCGCCCCCGCCGTCCACCCGTAGATCTTTCGACTTCGAGAAGAGATTCACAGACCATGGCGAACTACACCGCCGCTGACGTCAAGAAGCTCCGCGAGCTCACCGGCGCCGGCATGATGGACTGCAAGAAGGCCCTGGACGAGGCCGACGGCAACGTCGACAAGGCCGTGGAGATCCTGCGCGTCAAGGGTCAGAAGGGCGTCGCCAAGCGCGAGAGCCGTTCGGCCGAGAACGGTGCCGTCGTCTCCCTCATCGCCGACGACAAGTCCGCGGGCGTGCTGCTCGAGCTGAAGTGCGAGACGGACTTCGTCGCCAAGGGTGACAAGTTCCAGGCCGTCGCCAACACGCTCGCCGCCCACGTCGCCGCCACCAAGCCGGCCGACCTGGAGTCCCTGCTCGGCTCCGAGATCGAGGCCGGCAAGACCGTCCAGGCGTACGTGGACGAGGCCAACGCCACCCTCGGCGAGAAGATCGTCCTGGACCGCTTCGCGCAGTTCACCGACGGCTTCGTGGCCGCGTACATGCACCGCACCATGCCCGACCTCCCGCCGCAGGTCGGCGTCCTGGTCGAGCTGGACAAGGAGAACGCCGAGGTCGCCAAGGACGTCGCGCAGCACATTGCCGCGTTCGCGCCGAAGTTCCTCTCCAAGGACGACATCCCGGCCGACGTCGTCGAGAACGAGCGTCGTGTCGCCGAGGCCACCGCGAAGGAGGAGGGCAAGCCCGAGGCTGCTCTTCCGAAGATCGTCGAGGGTCGCGTCAACGGTTTCTTCAAGGAGAACACGCTGCTCGCGCAGCCGTTCGCCAAGGACAACAAGAAGACCGTCCAGAAGGTTCTGGACGAGGCCGGTGTCACGCTGAAGCGCTTCGCGCGCATCCGCGTCGGCGCCTGAGCCTGTCGCGAAGGCAGCGAATGACCTGCGACCCCGCTAGGGTCGTACGCAGTCGGCCGCTCAACGGCCGGCCGCAGATGTGACGAGGAGGCCATTGCCGCACAGGGATCTGAACCAGACCCACGGCAATGGCCTTCTTCGTATGTGCACGAGGAGAGCTCAATGATTCACGGTGCCGACGGCGCGCACACAGAACATGCCGGTCACGGCGGCAGGCGACGCTTCCTGCTGAAGCTGTCGGGCGAAGCGTTCGCCGGCGGCGGCGGACTGGGCGTCGACCCCGACGTCGTGCACGCGATGGCCCGCGAGATCGCCGCAGTGGTGCGCGAAGGCTACGAGATCGCCATCGTGATCGGCGGCGGAAACTTCTTCCGCGGCGCCGAACTCCAGCAGCGCGGCATGGACCGGGCACGCTCCGACTACATGGGCATGCTCGGCACGGTCATGAACTGTCTGGCCCTCCAGGACTTCCTGGAGAAGGAGGGCATCGACTCCCGCGTCCAGACGGCCATCACCATGGGACAGGTTGCGGAGCCGTACATTCCGCTGCGCGCGGTGCGCCACCTGGAGAAGGGCCGGGTCGTCATCTTCGGCGCCGGCATGGGCATGCCGTACTTCTCCACCGACACCACCGCCGCGCAGCGCGCCCTGGAGATCGATGCCGAGGCCATGCTGATGGGCAAGAACGGGGTGGACGGGGTCTACGACTCCGACCCCAAGAAGAACCCCGACGCGGTGAAGTTCGACGCCCTCGAATACGGCGAGGTCATCACCCGGGACCTGAAGATCGCCGATGCCACCGCCATCACGCTGTGCCGGGACAACAAGCTCCCGATCCTCGTGTTCGAGCTGCTCGCCGAGGGCAACATCGCGCGCGCGGTGAAGGGTGAGAAGATCGGCACGCTCGTCAGCGATCAGGGCACCCGGGCCTGACGGCCCCAACTGCCGTGATCCCGTGCGGGCATCGGCCTGTACGGGCGGCAGCCTCCGGCCGGGGCAAGACCCGGTACGGGGATGGACAACGGCCTGCCGGTCGGACACCGTGCAGGTGAAGACGCGCGGCAGGGGCGAGGCTCTGCTTCTTACCGAACAGACCAGGAGCAAGTGGTGATCGAAGAGATCCTCCTCGAGGCCGAGGAGAAGATGGAGAAGGCCGTCGTGGTCGCCAAGGAGGACTTCGCCGCGATTCGCACCGGACGTGCGCATCCGGCGATGTTCAACAAGATCGTGGCGGACTACTACGGTGCGATGACGCCGATCAACCAGCTGGCGTCGTTCTCGGTTCCCGAACCGCGGATGGCCGTGGTGACCCCGTTCGACAAGAGCGCACTGCGCAACATCGAGCAGGCCATCCGCGACTCCGACCTTGGCGTCAACCCGAGCAACGACGGCAACATCATCCGGGTGACGTTCCCCGAGCTGACCGAGGAGCGCCGCAAGGAGTTCATCAAGGTCGCCAAGAACAAGGGCGAGGACGCGAAGATCTCGATCCGCAGCGTGCGCCGCAAGGCCAAGGAGACCCTCGACAAGCTCGTCAAGGACAAGGAAACCGGCGAGGACGAGGTGCGCCGCGCCGAGAAGGAGCTCGACGACACCACCGCGAAGTACGTCGCGCAGGTGGACGAGCTGCTCAAGCACAAGGAATCCGAGCTCCTCGAGGTCTGATGAACGAGTCTTCCTGGGGGGCCGCCCCGCCCGGCGCCGGTCAATGGGGTCCGCCCGACCACGGACCGGCCTCCTCGCTTCGCGGGGTGGCGCCCCCCGCCCCGGCGGGTCCCGTGCACGACTGGGGCGACGCGGCGCAGACTCGGCCCATGCCGTTCGTGCCCGGGCCAGGCGGACACCAGGACGATGACCGGGAACAACGGGACATCCGGGATAGCCGGGACCACCCGGACGACCGGGGGGCGGCTCGACTGAGCGGCCCCCTGTTCCGCGACGAAAAGCCGCAGGAGCCCATGCCCACCTCTCTTTCCGGGTCCGACAGCTCGCCGGACTCAGAGAAGCCGAAGAAGAAGAGCGCGGGCCGCAACCTGCGCGCCGCGATAGGGGTCGGCATCGGCCTCGGCGTGATCATCGTTGCGTCGCTCTTCGTCTACAAGCCTGTCTTCATCGGCGTGATAGCGATCGCCGTCGTGGTGGGCCTGTGGGAGCTGACCTCGCGGCTGGCGGAGCGCAAGGACATCAAGGTGCCGCTGGTGCCGCTCGCGGTCGGTGGCACCGCCATGGTGGCCGCCGGGTATATCCGCGGTGCCGAGGGCGCCTGGGTGGCGATGGCGCTCACCGCGCTGGCCATCCTCGTCTGGCGGATGACCGAGGCGCCCGAGAACTATCTGCGGGATGTCACCGCCGGTGTCTTCGCGGCCTTCTACGTGCCCTTCCTCGCGACGTTCGTGGCGCTGATGCTCGCGGCCGAGCCCGACGGGCCGGAGCGGGTGCTGACCTTCCTGCTGCTGACGGTCGTCAGCGACACCGGCGCGTACGCGGTCGGCTGGCGGTTCGGCAGGCACAAGCTCGCACCGCGCATCAGCCCCGGCAAGACCCGCGAGGGACTCGTCGGCGCGGTGCTCTTCGCGATGGTGGCCGGCGCGCTGTGCATGGAATTCCTGATCCAGCACGGCGCCTGGTGGCAGGGCCTGCTGCTCGGCCTCGCGGTCGCGGCGAGCGCCACCCTTGGCGACCTCGGCGAATCCATGATCAAGCGCGATCTCGGCATCAAGGACATGGGCACCCTGCTCCCCGGTCACGGCGGCATCATGGACCGCCTCGACTCCCTGCTGCCGACCGCCCCGGTCGTCTGGCTGCTGTTCGTGATCTTTGTGGGGTCCGGCTGATCCCAGGGTTTTGGTTGTCGCAGGGAGGAGCGGGGGACCGGATTTCGTCCCGCTGACCGGCTCCTCACCTACGACGGGTCTCCCGATGTCCGAAGAGGGGCCTGCCGCACCATGCGGCAGGCCCCTCTTCGCGCGTCTGCGGCGCAGCGATGGCCCAGGCTGAACTTGATCGGCCAGCTCACCTCCGCCGGTCTCCGCCCCGCACCCGAGGCGCCTTCTGATGACGATTCCCGTCGGGCTCGCCGCAGGCGCGTACGAGCGGAGCTACTGGCGTAGCCCATTGGTGCCGACAAGGTTGCGCCATCCACATCGGTGGCAACGGCACCTGCCAGTGATCCATCAGTCCTGACGGATGCCATCGTGGAGCCTGGTCCGGCGAACCGGTTGCCGCGGGTTCGCCTTCGAAGGCGCCCACGACAGAGCCGCGACGGGGCATGCCCTGGAACCGGTCGTTCAACTCGCCCAGGAACGCTGTCAGTCCGGCGCTCCGCTCATGATCTCCGCTTTGGTGGACTACTTGGGGGCGTTCATGACGCGGGTCCGAGGTCTACGACCTTGCCTATCGGTGCCGGCGGTGGGCCGTAGTGGTTTCACCCGCGGAGATTTTTGGTTCCTTGTGGATCCGTGGGCGCTCGCCGGCGACGGCCACTCCGTTGGGGAGCGTCTCGTTCAGGGCGCCAACGTCGACGTCAACGATGCAGGTCATCGTGCCTCTCGGGCCGGGCGCAATGAGGGCCGACGACGGGAAGAGGCAGGGCACGGACGGGCTTCTCGTGGATGGTTCGTGGCCCCCCCGTGCTGGGCCCGCGCGGTCCGGCGCAGGCCCAGGCAGCAGCTCCCTCGTCTGCTGGTCTCGACGTCATTTGCCGTCTCACATGCCGCCGGCTCCCGTAGCTCCGCCGCCTGTGCCGCCACCCGTGGTGGTGGGCGGTGCGGTGGTGGTGGGAGGCGCAGTGGTGGTGGGCGGTGCGGTGGTGGTCGGCGGAGCGGTTGTGGTGGGCGGTGCGGTAGTGGTCGGCGGTGCTGTTGTGGTGGGCGGTGCAGTGGTCGTGGGAGGTGCGGTGGTAGTGGGCGGAGCGGTTGTGGTGGGAGGTGCGGTGGTCGTGGGCGGAGCGGTGGTCGTGGGGGGTGCGGTGCCGCCGCCCGGAGTGGTGCCGCCGGAGGTGGTGCTGGCGCCGGTGGTGTTGGCGCCGGTGGTGGTGCTGGCGCCGGTCGTGGTCGTGGTGGCGCCCGTGGTCGTGGATCCGGTGGTACTGCTGGCGCCGGTGGTGGTCGTGGTGGCGCCCGTGGTGGTGGCACCGGTCGTGACCCCGCCGGTCGAGCCGCCCCCGCCGCCGCCCCCGCCCCCGCCACCGCCGAAGCTGCAGAGCCGCGGGTTTGTGACGAGCCTGCCGGTCCTGACGTTCACCAGGACGAACCTGCCGTTGTTGTCGCGGACGAACTTGCAGAGCAAGTTTGGTCGCGCGCTCGACGAGGCTGACGCGGTCTTCGCCGTCTGCGGTGCCGCCTCCACGGTCATCACGCCCGCCGATCCGGCAAGTGCCACGGCCATGCAGGACGCGCCGATCAGACGGGGAAGGTGCAAGTGCTTTCGGATGCGCGACGCCATGATGCCTCCTTGAGGGATGGGCTAGGTACCTCCTCAGCCTGGGAAACCAGCCATGACCGCGGCGTTGATCCGGCGTGACCCCGGCGTGATGCGCCTCAGGGCCGGCCGCGGGAGCCGAGATCGTCGGCGTACGCCCGTGTGCTCCAGCCCGAATCAGCTCGCGCTTCACTTCGGGGAGGCGGGGCCACGGTGCCTGGAGCTCTGGGGGCCGAGCAACGACGCCGAGGGGGAGACGAAATGGCGGAGTGTGGCGGGCCGAAAAGACAGGCGGTCGGTATCAGGGGAAGGTAGAGGGAGGTACCTCTCGGCGCTCGATCCGTCAGTGCCCTGGTCGGCGTACGGGGAGGGCCGGCGCAAGGAGAAGGAAGCCAAGGCGAGGAAGCCAAGGGGTAAGGAAGCGGGGGCGAGAAAAGCGGAGAGAAGAAGCCAAGGAGAAGGCAGCCGGGGCGAGGAAACCGGGGAGAAGAAGCGCAAGGCCCGCGAGGGGAGCTGGGGCAAGCGGACACCCCCAGGGGGCGTCAGCGGCGCCTCGGGGGTACCGGACGGATCTCCCGACGCGTGGTCGCTCGTACGGCCAGGGCCCCGCAGCCGGGACGGCTCGACGATCCGCCCGCAGGCGTCCATGGTCGAGCCGTACGAGGCCATCAGGCGGACAACTGACAGAGGCAGACCTCCGGTTGACCAGTAGGCCGTCAGTCACCCCGCTCTCGGGGACAGCCACCGCGATCAGCGACGACTCTCCCTCATCGATGTAGACCAGGCTGATCTTCATCAGCGCTTCGCCGCTTACGGCATCCTTCGCGATCTCGCCCGTCTGACGGTCCTTGACCCCGGACCCCGGACCCCGGGGCCTCGGTCATCAGCATCGTGGCGGACGAGGCCTCGACACGGATTACTCGCACAGGTTTCCCCTTGGGTGAGAGCCCCCCGATGGGTCTGACAGGTTGACTTAGCAAGTTCGAAGTCAGGGAAGTCAGGGAGGTCGGGGAAGTCAGGGAAGTCAGGTTGACCTGGCAAGTGATTCAAGCTGGCGCTTTTCGGTGGTCGTGGTCGGACTGCGCTGATCGGCTTCAGGTGGCCCGCATGCGGCGGCGATACGCCTTCGCATCGCGAGGCGGATAATCGTCCTGTATAGGAATAAATGCATGCAATCAGTATTGGATGAGGTCGTCCCGAGCGGTCCTGGCCGGGAGGCCGGTCGACTGGTCGGTTGATGTCGCCGAGGAGATGCGCCGCGTGACTGATGAACGGGCATGGTTGGGCGAGTTGCTGGCATCGGTGGAGTCGGCACCCCCGGAGGTGGCCGTCGCCGTCCTGGCCCAGCTGCTGGCGAGGAGGCTTGCCGCGACCGAGGTGTCCTTTCTGATCACCGACCTCGGCGGCAAGGCCGTCGTACGGCTGACCGGGACCGCGACGGAGGGCGGTCCGGAGCAGCCGCGGCGGATCGAGTTGCGCGGCTCGGTCTACGAGCGGGTGGTCCGTTCCCAGCAAGCGCACGTGGCGAGTGGCGAGCGGGCGGGCGAGGACGGACCGGGCCCGGCCCAGGTCATTGCGCCGGTGTCCGACCGCGGGGATGCGATCGGTCTGCTGGAGCTGACCGTGCCCGTCCTCCCTGACCGTCAGGCGATGCAACTCATCGTCGAGGCCGCCCATGCGCTGGCCTACGTGGTGATCGTCAACCGGCGCTTCACCGATCTCTACGAATGGGGCCGGCGCACCACACGGCTCTCGCTGGCCGCCGAGATCCAGCACCGCCTACTCCCTGACTCCTTCACCTGTGACACCGGCCGGTTCATCGTCGCGGGAGCACTGGAGCCGGCTGCCGACATCGGCGGGGACACCTTCGACTACACGCTCGACCGTCACGCCCTGTACCTGTCCCTCACCGACGCCATGGGGCACGACGTACAGGCAGCGCTGCTGGCGACCATGGTCGTCGGAGCCCTGCGCAACGCCCGCCGGGCGGGCGGCACCCTCCTCGATCAGGCCCAGGACGCCCACCAGGCCGTCGCGGACTACGCAGACCGAGCACATCAGGCGTTCGCCGACCCATTGGACCAGGTGCGTCAGGCCGTCATCCGGCACGGTGGCCAGGTCATGGCCACCGGCCAACTGCTGCATGTCAGTCTCGACACCGGCCAGGCCACCTTCGTCAACGCCGGCCACGTCTGGCCGTTGCGTCTGCGCGACGGGCAGGTCGAGGAGGTCACTCCCCTGGTCGACCTGCCTTTCGGTGTTACCCCGAACCCGGGTTACCGCGTCCAGAGCCTCGACCTGCGTGAGGGTGACCGGCTGGTTCTGCTCACCGATGGAATGCTGGAGCCCCACGGGAACGAAGCGGGCCTGCGCGACCTGATCCGGGAGACCGGCGAGTGGCACCCACGCGACGCCGTACGTGTCTTCACCGAAGTCGTCCTGGAGCTCTCGGACCACGACCCACGCGACGACGCCACCGTTCTGTGCCTGGACTGGCCCGCGCCCAACGCCGTCTACACCGGACCTAGGACCAGCGACAAGCGGACCATGCCATCCTGAAGGCCGCTCCGGCGGCGACCAGTCGGCCCACAGCCGAAGTCAGCCCAGGCAGCCGGCCCACCCAGAACCTCGACCCGGAAGCCGTACTCCACCAGCTCGACGACTTCGAAGCCGATGCCCGGGGTCGTGAACCACCCACACCACGTTCCGCCGGTGCACCGAAGCTTTCGGGTTCAGCGGCCACCAGCTCCTGAGGCGCAGCGGGCATGCGCGCCACGCTGCATCGTCCGCCGCCGGGAATCTTTCCGGGGCCGGGCGTAGCGTGAAATGGCGGTCTTTGTCCAAAACACCCGCCGAGTTCGCCGGGCGCTGAGAGACGAAAGGTCACTCATGCCTCAACCCATGCGCGCGCTCGTAGCCGGAAAGGTCGGCGAGCCTACCGATGTCCTGCGGCTGGAATCCCGGCCCGTTCCCACGCCGGAAGCCGGTCAGGCGTTGATCCGTGTGAAGGCGACTCCGATCCACGCCAGTGATCTGCACGTGCTGCGCGGCCGCTACGGCTTCACCCCCGAGTTTCCCGCTGTCGGGGGTCACATGGAATGCGTGGGCCGTATTGAGGCCCTGGGTCCGGATACCGAGGAACTCAAGGTCGGCGAGCGTGTGGTGGTCGCTGCCGTACCGGCGGTACCCGGGCCCCATGTGGCCGGAACGTGGCAGGAATACCTTGTTGCCGATACACGAAGGCTCCTGCCGGTCCCCGACCATCTGAGCGACTCCAGCGCCTGTCAACTCGTCGTCAACCCGTTGGCCGCGCTGCTCCTCGTGACTCGCGAACTCGACGTACAGCCGGGTGAATGGTTGTTGCAGACGGCCGCGGGCTCCACCGTCGGCCGGCTCGTCATCCAGCTGTCCAGGCATCTGGGTATTCGCACGATCAATGTCGTGCGGCGACGTGGAGCCGTTGAGGAGATCAAGGCGCTCGGTGGTGACGAGGTCATCTGCACCGAGGACGAGGACCTGTTGCAGCGCGTGGCTGAGACGGCAGGACCGGCCGGCGTGCGCAAGGCCATCGACTGTGTCGCGGGACCCGTAGGTGCCCAGGTATCCCAGGCATTGGCTCCGGGGGGCGAGGTCGTGGTCTACGGCGCGCTCTCCACCCATCGGCAGACTGATCCGGCAGCGCTGACGATCCCGCTGCAGGCACGCTCGGTAATCTACGAAACCAAAGTGGTCCGTGGCTTCTGGCTGAACCGCTGGTTCGGCACTGCCTCACCTGAGGATGCGCTGCACGCGCTGTCCCAGGTCCGCAGTCTCGTCGCTGATGAAGTGCTGAGCATCCCCCAGGGCCGGCCGTTCCCGCTCGAACGCTTCACTGAAGCCATCGCGCTCGCCGAAACACCCGCACGTGACGCCAAGCCACTCTTCGTCTTCGAAGACGACCGGGACAAGGACGACAGGTAGGAAGCGGCCCCGCCGGCGCCGGCAGCGGTCCGGCTGCGGCGGGGCAAGGCCGCCAACGCCCGAAGGGCCGGCGGTGCCGGGCCGGCGTTCCGTCGCCGTCACGGAGGCAGCAGCGTGAGCGGACCGAACGCTCCGGAGAGGGCGAGCGGGAGCGGCTGCTGCCACGATGTGGCTCGGCGCAGCCGTGGGCGCTCCGCCAGCGGCGCAGCCGTGGGCGCTCCGCCAGGCACCCCGCCATCGTGGCTGAGCATGCGGCTGCCCCGAACGTCACGAGGGTCTCAGAGCTTGGCCAATTTGCTGTACGGACTCATGATCCGTGCTTGCAGCGAACCGAAGTCGACAAGTACCGCGATCTCATCCTCGACACAGATCACCCGGCCGAGGCCGTACTCATCGTGTGTGACCCGATCGCCTATCGCGAACTCCTTGGGAGGACGCGTGACCGGGGGCTTGAAGGGGCTGGACGGCAGATGGCGCCGGGCTACGGCAGGCTTTCTCATTAACAGCAGTATGCGCCTGGTGAGCGAGCTGCCCCTAAACACGCCGACTAACGCAACCAAGCCGAGATCTCCGTCGGCGGCCACTGCTCACCCAGTTCCCCTCCACGGGCCCCGCGAAGTGCGGACGCATCACCAGCTCGGCGGGCTCGGGTCGCTTCACCCGCCGCTCCGGGAGCCTCCGTCCCTGGAGCACCGCAGGCTCCGTCCGCCACTGTCCGGTCTCACGGAGCGGTCACAGTTGACCGCCAAGGCCGAGGTCAAGCCGATGGCCCGGCCGTCCCTGGGCCGTGCGAGGTGGACCGCCAATGACAGAAGGCCACAGCGGGTGACTGCCCTCTCATCGCTCCGACCTGGGCCCCCATAAACGATCTGCCACACTGGACGGACCATGCCTGCACCCGGAGAACTCACTTTCGTCGCGCCGCGCGGGGCCAAGAAGCCCCCGCGGCACCTTGCCGATCTCAGCCCCGTCGAGCGTCGCGAAGCGGTGGCCGCGATCGGGGAGAAGCCGTTTCGCGCCAAGCAGCTGTCGCAGCACTACTTCGCCCGCTATGCGCACGACCCGGCGCAGTGGACCGACATCCCGGCGGCGGCGCGCGAGAAGCTGGCGACCGAGCTGCTGCCGGATCTGATGAAGGTCGTCCGGCACATCTCGTGCGACGAGGACACCACGCGAAAGACCCTGTGGAAGCTGCACGACGGCACGCTCGTCGAGTCCGTGCTGATGCGCTACCCGGACCGGGTCACGATGTGCATCTCCTCGCAGGCCGGGTGCGGTATGAACTGCCCGTTCTGCGCCACCGGCCAGGCAGGCCTGGACCGTAACCTCTCGACCGCCGAGATCGTGCACCAGATCGTCGACGGGATGCGTGCGCTGCGCGACGGCGAGGTGCCGGGCGGGCCGGCGCGGCTGTCCAACATCGTCTTCATGGGGATGGGCGAGCCGCTGGCCAACTACAAGCGGGTGGTCGGCGCGGTCCGGCGGCTGACGGACCCCGAGCCGGACGGGCTGGGCCTGTCCCAGCGGGGCATCACCGTCTCCACGGTCGGCCTGGTGCCGGCGATGCTGCGGTTCGCCGACGAAGGCTTCAAGTGCCGGCTGGCCGTGTCGCTGCATGCGCCCGATGACGAGCTGCGCGACACCCTGGTGCCCGTCAACACGCGCTGGAAGGTGCGCGAGGTGCTGGACGCGGCGTGGGAGTACGCCGAGAAGTCCGGCCGCCGGATCTCCATCGAGTACGCCCTGATCCGGGACATCAACGACCAGGCGTGGCGCGGCGACCTGCTGGGGCGGCTGCTGAAGGGCAAGCGGGTCCATGTGAATCTGATCCCGCTGAATCCGACGCCCGGCTCGAAGTGGACCGCCTCGCGTCCCGAGGACGAGCGGGCGTTCGTCCAGGCCATCGAGGCGCACGGCGTACCCGTGACCGTCCGCGACACCCGCGGCCAGGAGATCGACGGCGCCTGCGGCCAGCTCGCGGCCTCGGAACGCTGACCGCCCGCTGGTACCGTGTGATCGAACAAATGCACATTCCGACAGGGGAGCGCCACAGCGCTGAGAGTGCGGAAGCGTCGTCACCACGGTGCCCGCAGACCCTTGAACCTCGCCCGGGTCATTCCGGGTAGGAAGTTCGGTCGTCACTCATGCTGTTGCGCCCCGCCCCGAGTCCCCTCCGTACGTCACCGGACGTCGAGAGCCGCGGACACCGGGCGGGGCCGCGTCTCTTCCTGGCCAGCCAGGAGGAAATCAGTGAGCACCACCAGCAGGATCACCGCCGCGGCGGTCGCCGCCGCGGTCGGCGTGTCCGCTCTTGCCGCATGCGGTACCTCGGGCGGGAGCGCGGATGCCAAGACCGTCACCCTCGTCAGCCATGACTCGTTCAACGTCTCCAAGTCCGTCCTGGCCGCCTTCGAGAAGGAGAGCGGCTACAAGGTCAAGATCCTCAAGGGCGGGGACGCCGGCAAGGCCGTCAACCAGGCGATCCTGTCCAAGGGCAACCCCCAGGGCGATGTGTTCTTCGGCATCGACAACACCCTGCTCTCGCGCGGTCTGCACGAGGGCCTCTTCAGCCCGTACCGGGCCAAGGGGCTGGCGGACGTTCCGGCCGGGCTGCAGCTCGACAAGGGCGAGCACCGGGTCACCCCGCTCGACTACGGCGACATCTGCGTCAACTACGACCGCGGCTACTTCGCCCGGCACAAGATCGCGCCGCCGAAGAGCTTCGACGATCTGATCAAGCCCCGGTACAAGGGGCTGCTCGTCACGGAGAACTCCGCCACCTCCTCCCCGGGGCTCGCCTTCCAGCTCGGCACCATCGCGAAGTACGGGGAGGCCGGCTGGCAGGGCTACTGGAAGAAGCTCAAGGCCAACGGCGCCGAGGTCGTCGACGGTTGGGAACAGGCCTACTACGAGCGGTTCTCGGGCTCCGCGGCCGGCAAGGGCAAGGGCGACAAGCCGCTGGTGGTCTCCTACGCCTCCAGCCCGCCGGCCGAGGTGCTGGGCAAGAAGCCCGCGCCCGAGGAGGCACCGACCGGCGTCGCGACGGGCACCTGCTTCCGCCAGATCGAATTCGGCGGCCTGCTCAAGGGCGCGAAGAACGAGAAGGGCGGTAAGGCGCTGCTGGACTTCCTGCTGAGCAAGGAGTTCCAACAGGACGTACCGCTGCAGATGTTCGTCAACCCGGCGCGCGAGGACGCCAAGGTGCCGGAGCTGTTCACCAAGTACGGCACGACGATCGACAAGCCCACGACGCTGCCTCCCGAGACGATCACCAAGAACCGCGAACAGTGGATCAAGCAGTGGTCCTCGCTCGTTCTGAAGTAACCCGCGAGCGGCGCCCCGGGCCCGCGCGGGGAACGGCGGTGCGGCTCGGCCTGATGGCGGTGCCGCTCGCCTTCTTCGCGCTGTTCTTCGCCTATCCGGTCGTGGCGATCGTCGGACGGGGCCTGAAGGACGGCGGACAGTGGCAGTTGGGCCGGTTCGGTGCCGTGCTGAGCGACCCGGACGTCGTCCATGTGCTGTGGTTCACCGTCTGGCAGGCGGCGGCCTCCACGGGGCTGACCCTGCTGGTCGCGCTGCCCGGCGCCTATGTCTTCGCGCGCTTCGACTTCCCCGGCAAACAGCTGCTGCGGGCGGTGGTGGCGGTGCCTTTCGTGCTGCCGACCGTCGTCGTCGGCTCGGCCTTCCTGGCGCTGGCCGGGCGGGGCGGGCTGCTGGACGAGCTGTGGGGCCTGCGCCTGGACACCTCGGTGTGGGCGATCCTGCTCGCCCATGTCTTCTTCAACTACGCCGTGGTCGTACGGACCGTCGGCGGGCTCTGGGCTCAGCTCGACCCGCGTCAGGAAGAGGCGGCGCGGATGCTGGGGGCCGGACGGTTCGCGGCCTGGCGGCGGGTGACGCTGCCGGCCCTGGGGCCCGCCGTCGCGGCCGCCGCGCTGATGGTCTTCCTCTTCACCTTCACCTCCTTCGGGGTGGTGCAGATTCTGGGCGGGCCCACCTTCGCGACGCTGGAGGTGGAGATCTACCGGCAGACCGCGGAGTTCCTGGATCTGCCGGCGGCCGCCGTCCTCACCATGATCCAATTCGCGGCGGTACTGGGCGTGCTGGCACTGCATGCCTGGACCGTGCGCCGCCGGGAGACCGCCCTGCGGCTCGTACCGGCCTCGCAGACCGCCCACCGGCCGCGCGGCCGCGGCCAGTGGGCGCTGCTGTGGGGGACGCTCGCCGTCATCGCCGTCCTGCTCATCGTGCCGCTCGCCGTGCTCGTGGAGCGGTCGTTCGCCGGGCCGGACGGCTACGGAGCGGTGTTCTACACCTCGCTGCGGTCCGCCGCGAACGCCGACAGCACCTTCGCCGTCGCGCCCCTCGACGCCCTGTGGAACTCCCTCGCCTACGGGGCGGCGGCCACCGCGATCGCGCTGGTGGTGGGCGGGCTGGCGGCCGCCGCGCTGACCCTCCCCCGGCTCCGCCGGGGCACGTCCGGACGCACGGCCCTGATCAGCCGGTTCGTCCGCGGCTTCGACGCACTGCTGATGCTGCCCCTCGGGGTGTCCGCGGTGACCGTCGGCTTCGGGTTTCTGATCAGTCTCGACACACCCCCGCTCGATCTGCGCGCCTCGTGGTGGCTGGTGCCGCTCGCCCAGGCGCTGGTGGGGGTGCCGTTCGTGGTCCGGACGATGCTGCCGGTCCTGCGGGCGGTCGACGGACGGCTGCGGGAGGCGGCCGCCGTGCTCGGCGCCTCGCCGTGGCGGGTGTGGCGCGAGGTCGACCTGCCCCTGGTGCGGCGCGCCCTGCTGATCGCCGCGGGCTTCGCCTTCGCCGTCTCGCTCGGCGAGTTCGGCGCGACGGTCTTCATCGCGCGGCCGGACCAGCCGACGCTGCCGGTCGCCGTGGCACGCCTGCTGGGACGTGCGGGAGAGCTCAACTACGGGCAGGCGATGGCCTTGTCGACCATCTTGATGGTGGTGTGCGCCGGCGCCTTGCTGATACTGGAGCGCCTGCGCCCCGTCGACCACTCCGGGGAGTTCTAGATGACGGCACGGGCCGGGACCACTGCGCAGGAGCTGCTGCGGCTGGGCGGGGTGACCGTCCGCTTCGGCAGTGCGGGGCACCCCGCACTGGACGCGGTGGATCTGGACGTCGCCGCGCACGAGATCGTGTGCGTCCTGGGACCGAGCGGCAGCGGCAAGTCCACCCTGCTGAGAGTGGTCGCCGGACTCCAACAGGCCGACGCGGGGCGGGTGTTGCTGGAGGGACGGAATCAGTCCGGGGTGCCCACACACCGGCGCGGCGTCGGCCTGATGTTCCAGGACCACCAGCTCTTCCCGCAGCGCGATGTCGAAGGGAATGTCGCCTTCGGGCTGCGGATGCGGCGTACCTCACGCGGCGACCGGGAGCGTACGGTCGCCGAACTGCTGGACCTCGTAGGGCTGCCGGGCGCCCAGCGCCGCGCCGTGGCCTCCCTGTCCGGCGGCGAACAGCAGCGGGTCGCGCTGGCCCGCGCGCTGGCCCCCCGCCCTCGCCTGCTGATGCTGGACGAGCCCCTCGGCCAGCTCGACCGCGGGCTGCGCGAACGGCTGGTCGTCGAACTCCGCCGCCTCTTCCGCGAATTGGGCACCACCGTGCTGGCGGTCACCCACGACCAGGGCGAGGCCTTTGCGCTCGCCGACCGGGTCGTGGTGATGCAGGACGGCCGGATCGCGCAGACCGGCACCCCGCTGGAGGTCTGGCAGCGGCCCGCCACCGAATTCGTCGCCCGCTTCCTCGGCTTCGACAATGTGGTCGGGGCGACGGTGCAGGGCGAGGCCGCCGCCACCCCCTGGGGCAAGGTGCCGGTCCCGGACGGTACGGCGGACGGGCCGTGCCGCCTGCTCGTACGCCCGGCCGGGGTACGGCTGACCGCCGCCCCGGAGGGCCTGCCCTGTACGGTCGCGTCCCGTACCTTCCGTGGCACCCATGTCGCGCTGCTGCTCCAGCCGGCCGCCGGACCGCAGGTGGAGGCCGCCTGCGCACTGCGGGACGCGCCGGAGGTGGGGGAGCGGGTGGGCATCGCCTTCGCGGCCCAGGACGTGGTGGTGCTGGACGCGCCGGATACGGCGGGCTGAGCCCGCGAAGAGGCCGGTCACCGCGGGGGCGCCGGCGCGGTCAGCGGTTTTTGGCCGCGGACCGGTCGGCCTCCCGGCGTTCCGGCCGGTCCGTCCCGGGGTCCTGCGGCCCGACGGGAGCGGGGCGCGCTCAGCGAGTGGCCACTTCCGTCTCCTGACCGGCCGTCGGCGCGTCGGACTCCGTCCCCGGCTCCGGTTCGCCGAACCAGGCGACCGCGACGGCGCCCGCCACGGCCACCACGAACCCGAGGACGGCGACCCAGGCGAAGCCCGGACGCGAGGAGTCGCCCAGCCACAGCACCCCGAGAATGCCGGGGACCACCGTCTCGCCCACCACCAGCGCCGCCGTGGCGCCGTTCACCGAGCCGATCTGCAGGGCGACGGTGTGCAGATACATCCCGCCGATTCCGGCCACGAGAATCGCGTACAGGGCGGGGTCGCCGAGGAGGGACGGCAGGTCGAAGGGCGCCACCCCGTTCAGCACGCGTACGCCGACACCGAGCGCGCCGAAGCCCAGGCCGGAGAGCAGGCCCGCGAGGATCGCGGCCCGGCCACCGAGCAGGCGCACGATCAGGGTGCCGCCGCCGATGAGCACGAGGGAGGCGGCGAGCAGCCACCAATGTGCGGCGATCGGTGTGTGGCCGCTGCCTTCCGGCCCGGCGGCCGTGGCCAGCAGCACCAACGCCGCGCACACCACCGCGATGGACGTCCATTCGGCCCGGGTGAGCCGGATGCCGAGGAGCTTGATGCTCAGTACGGCAGTGATCACGAGGTTGGCGCTGATCACGGTCTGGGAAAGGAACAGCGGCAGCAGCCGGGCGGCCAGCGCGCCGAGCCCGAACCCGATGAAGTCCAGGACGCTGCCCACCATGAACTCCCAGGTCACGGCAGCTTTCGCGGTGGACGACAGGCTGGGGCCGCCATGCTGGGTGACACCGGTGGTGGACGCCTCGGCCGCCTCCCGGCGGGCGGACTTGCGCGAGCCCACCGCCTGCAGGACCGATCCCGTGCCGTAGCAGGCCGATGCCGCTACGGCCGTCAGAAGACCGATGATCACCAAGAGCTCCGTTCGCCCGCTGTCTGTATTACCTGTTGGTTGCCCGGCCTGGCAGACGTGCATTTCCGGACGGGAGTTGCCTCAGGTGGGCAAACACACCGTGTGGCCGGCGGACGGGTGGCGGGGGCGGAGCCTTCGACGGACGTGCGGAGCGTGCCGCGACCGGGTCAGGAAGGCGTTCCGTCCTTGAGCCGGGCCAGCGCCTCCGGGGCTTCGTCGACCGAGTCGACCAGGGCGATCCGGGCCGCCATGGGACGGTCCGCCGCCAGCGCCTGGAGCAGCGGCCAGGCGGGGAGCCGCTCGGTCCAGTGCGCGCGGTCCACCAGCACCATCGGGGTCGGCTCGCCCCGCGACCCGTAGTAGTTCGGGGTCGCGTTGTCGAATATCTCCTGTACGGTCCCGGCCGCGCCCGGAAGAAAGACGACGCCGGCATTGGAGCGCGCCAGCAGGCCGTCCTCGCGCACCGCGTTGACGAAGTACTTGGCTACGTGGGACGCAAAGGCGTTCGGCGGCTCATGTCCGTAGAACCATGTGGGGATGCCGACCGAGGCGCCGCCGTCGGGCCGGCTCCGCCGTACGTCGAAGGCGGCCCGCGCCCACTCGGTGATCGAGGGGTCGAAGTGCGGTGCCTTGGCGAGGATTTCCAGCGCCGAATCGAGCATGCCGTCCTCGAAGGGCGCCGCATACGCCCCGAGGTTCGCCGCTTCCATCGCGCCCGGGCCGCCGCCCGTCGCGACGGTCAGGCCGCTGCGGGCGAGCCGGCGGCCGAGCCGGGCCGCGCCCGCGTAGGCCGCGGAGCCGCGCTCCAGGGCATGGCCGCCCATGATGCCCACCACCCGCGCACCGGCGAGGTGTTCGTCCAGGGCATCGGAGACGGCGTCGTCGTGGATGCTGCGCAGCATCGAGGCGAAGATGTCGCCGTCCTTGGTCGCCTCGAACCAGCGGTACGAGCGGGCGTCCGGGGTGGCGTCATAACCGGTTTCGGTCAGCCCCTCGAAGAGCTCGTCCGGGCCGTAGAGACTGCCCCGGTAGGGATCGAAGGGCAGGCCGGGTATCGGCGGGAAAACCAAGGCGCCCCCGGCACGGACCTTGGCGGCGGCGTCCGGTTCCATGGCGCAGCCGAGAAACAGGGACTCCGTGGTGTCCGCGCCGAGCAGCGCGAACGTACGGTCCGTCAGGTCGACCGACTGGACGCGATGTCCGGCGAGCGTGCCGACGGCGATGACCCGGTCGAACTCCTCCAGGGATTCGATCTCGTAGTCGTGGTTGTCGTCGTGGGCGCGGGGGCGGCGGGACGCTGAGGGCTGTGAATTCGACTGCACGTCCGTCATGTTAGGACCGCAGTGACTGGACCAGGGGGCCGAGGTGTCCGTCCGCGGCCGCCGCATCGAGTGCGGCGCTCAGGGCGCCGTCGTAGGTCGGGCGGGCCTGCTTCTGAACGTCCCGGCCTTCGTCCGTGATCACGGAGTACACGCCGCGCCGGTCGTCGGGGCACAGGTCACGGCGGGTCAGGCCGGTCGACTCCAGGCGCGCGGCCAGCCGGCTCACGGAACTCTGGTTGAGGCCGATGAGGTCGGCGAGCTCCTGCATGCGCAGCTCACCGTCGTCCGCCTCGGCGAGCCTGGCCAGCGCGCGGTACTCGGACAGTCCGATGCCGTGACGCCGCTGCAGGGCTCGTGCCAGCTCTTGTTCGACGCGGGTGTGCAGTGCTCCGAGCCGGTCCCAGTGCTCCGCGTCCATCGTCATCCGCTTTCTTCTGCCTTTTATCGCCGGGCTCTTGACGGCAGCGTACATGCGGAAGAAACTTATGTATGCGCATGCAAGTGATGCTTATGCAGGGGCCGGGACCGGGTCCGTGCAGGGACCGAGGGGGAGTGGTGTCGATGACGATGCCGGGGCTGCGCCGCGAAAACCGGGCGTGGGCGCAGCAGTTGTTGCCGAGGCGGTCTGCAGGGGGGCGCCCGTGGGTGGCGGAGCGCCGGAGCTTCGGGAGTCTCCGCGCTCCGCCCCGGGCGGCCCTGCACCGCTACTTCAGTGGACCAGCGGAAGCGTGGCCATCTCCGCGACCGTCCAGGTCAGGGGTGTCAGGACGATCACCAGCGCCAGGGCGCGCAGGGCTGCGGCGCGGTGGAGGACGGAGGCGGAGGCCCCCAGGCGACGGAGGGCGGCCGTGGTGTGGGCGCGGGCCGAGCGGGATTCCAGCGCGGCAGTGAGCGCGCTGGCGGTGACACAGGCGAGGACGACCGCAGCGCCGACCGCGGTGAGCGGTCCGAAGGGACGGGAGGGCGAGGCTTCGTACACCTTCATGGCGGCGTACGCGGCGGAGGCGACGGCACACAGGACACCGAGCGGGCGGCCGAGACGGTGCGACTCCTCCTGGAGTACCCGCCCGGACAGCAGACGCAGTGCGCCGGGCCGGCCGGCGCAGAGGAGGCGGCCGCACAGATGCACCAGACCGGGGCCGGCCAGCACGAGGCCGAAGGCCGACAGTGCCCAGCCGGCCAGCACGCCGGGAGGGCTGCCGATCAGCCGGCCGGGGAGCGGCAGCAGTCCGCCGTGGGCGCCGCCGGTGCCGGGGCTGGTGTACGCCTCGATCGCCAGGCCGGCCGCGGCCAGGGCGATACCCCACGGAAGACCGGAGGGCGGGGCGGTCCTGGGAAGGGTGTCGGTCTCGGGGGCGCCGGCCTCGTGGCGGGGGCGCAGGGCGACGGCGGTCGCAGCGGCGGCGGTCAGCGGCACGGTCGCCAGCAGGATGAGGGCGCCGACGAGCGGCACGGGGTGGCCGGCGCCGAGCAGGTCGGCGTCGAAGGGGACGGCGGACGGGCCGCCGAGGTCGCCGCGGAGACGGAGGAAGACCAGCAGCGAGAAGAGGACGCCGAGGACACAGGTCAGCGTGGTGGAGACCGTGGCGAGCAGGGTGAGACGGAGCGGGCCCAGACCGGCGGCGGTCATGCCGCGCTGGAGGCGGGCGGCGGGATCCGTTCGGGCCGTGGACACCGCGAACTGGGCCGTGGCGGCGAGCGGGGCGGTGCACCACAGCAGGCGTACCAGTGAGTCGTCGGCCGCGGACGGGTGGCCGGCGGCGTGGCCGACGGTGGAGAGCAGCAGGAAGCCGGTGCCGGCCGCTGCGACGGCGACGGAGAGGCGGCGCAGCAGGACGAGGGGGTGAGAGCCGCGGGCTAGACGGAGAGCGAGCACGCTGCCCTGCTTTCCTCATCGGAGGAACCGGTGGCTGCGGGCGCGGCGCTCGACTGGCGGCCGTCGAGGAGCGCGAGGGACCGGTCGGCGAGCGTGGCGACCTCGGGGTCGTGGGTCGCCAGCACGACGGTGATCTGGTGCGAGCGGGCCGCGGTGGTGAGGGTGCGCAGCACCTGGGTGCCGTCGGAGTGGTGCAGCGGCGCGGTCGGTTCGTCGGCGAACAGCACCTGGGGGCTGGTGGCGAGCGCGCGGGCGATGGCGATGCGCTGGCGCTGGGACTGGTCGAGCCGCGCGGGACGGCGGTTCACGCACATGCCGACGTCGAGGCGGTCCAGCCATTCGACGGCGGTGTGCTTGGCGGAGCGGGTGCCGGTGCCGCGGAGGAGGAGGGGGAGGGCGGCGTTCTCCCAGGCGGTGAGTTCGGGAACGAGATGCGGTTCGGTGTCGATCCAGCCGAACCGGTCCAGACGCAGCCGTTCGCGGCTGGGGGAGGAGAGCGTGTGCACCGGGGCGCTGTTGAACCAGATCTCGCCCTCGGAGGGGACGAGTTGACCGGAGAGACATTTCAGGAGGGTGGTCTTGCCGCTGCCGCGCGGGCCGGTGACGGCGAGGATCTCGCCTTCGCGGACGCCGACGGAGACTCCGGCGAGGGCCGTGGTGCCGCCGTGTGTGTGGTGCAGGCCGCGGGCCCAGAGAACGTCGTTGTCAGGCGGGGCCACCATCTGCGCACCTCTTGCTGTAGGCGTCGAGTCGTTCCCCCGGCCGGGTGAACGACCATGGAGGGTATCGGTCACTAGCACGGTAAAGACTGGTGACCCCCGGTATTCGTCGCTTGGCAGCACAACGGCCCAGATTCACTCGTATGGCTTGAAGTGAGTGAATCTGAGCCGTTGGATGTTCAGTTGTGCACGAGTGCACCCGGAGGTGACGCGAGGGTCAGAGCTTGGTCCAGGCCTCGGTGAGGACGGAGCGCAGGATCTGCTCGATCTCGTCGAAGACCGGCTGGTCGGCGATCAGCGGCGGGGCGAGCTGGATGACCGGGTCGCCACGGTCGTCGGCGCGGCAGTAGAGGCCGTTGTCGTACAGCGCCTTGGAGAGGAAGCCGTACAGGACGCGCTCGGTCTCCTCGTCGTTGAAGGACTCCTTGGTGGCCTTGTCCTTGACGAGCTCGATGCCGTAGAAGAAGCCGTTGCCGCGGACGTCGCCGACGATCGGCAGGTCGTGCAGCTTCTGCAGGGTGCTCAGGAAGTTGCCCTCGTTTTCGAGGACATGCTTGTTGAGGCCCTCACGCTCGAAGATGTCGAGGTTGGTGATACCGACGGCCGCGGAGACCGGGTGGCCGCCGAAGGTGTAGCCGTGCAGGAAGGTGTTGTCGCCCTTGTAGAACGGCTCGGACAGGCGGTCGGAGATGATGCAGGCGCCGATCGGGGAGTAGCCCGAGGTCATGCCCTTGGCGCAGGTGATCATGTCCGGGATGTAGCCGAACTTCTCGCAGCCGAACATCGTGCCGAGGCGGCCGAAGGCGCAGATGACCTCGTCGGAGACGAGCAGCACGTCGTACTGGTCGCAGATCTCGCGGACCCGCTGGAAGTAGCCGGGGGGCGGCGGGAAGCAGCCGCCGGCGTTCTGCACCGGCTCCAGGAAGACCGCGGCGACGGTCTCGGGGCCCTCGAAGAGGATCTGCTGCTCGATCTGGTCGGCGGCCCAGCGGCCGAAGGCCTCGGGGTCGTCGCCGTGGATCGGGGCGCGGTAGATGTTGGTGTTCGGGACCTTGTGCGCGCCGGGGACCAGCGGCTCGAAGGGAGCCTTCAGGCCGGGCAGGCCGGTGATGGACAGGGCGCCCTGCGGGGTGCCGTGGTAGGCCACCGCGCGGGATATCACCTTGTGCTTCATCGGCTTGCCGACGAGCTTGAAGTACTGCTTGGCCAGCTTCCAGGCGGTCTCGACGGCCTCGCCGCCACCGGTGGTGAAGAAGACCTTGTTGAGGTCGCCCGGGGCGTGGTGGGCCAGGCGCTCGGCAAGCTCCACCGCCTTGGGGTGGGCGTAGGACCACACGGGGAAGAAGGCCAGCTCCTGCGCCTGCTTGTAGGCGGTCTCGGCGAGCTCGACCCGGCCGTGGCCGGCGTTGACCACGAAGAGGCCGGCGAGGCCGTCGATGTAGCGCTTGCCCTTGTCGTCGTAGATGTTGGTGCCCTCGCCGCGCACGATCGTGGGCACGGGGGCATTCTCGTACGACGACATGCGGGTGAAGTGCATCCACAGGTGGTCGTATGCCGTCTTGGAGAGGTCGCCGCTCATTGCTATCTCGTTCCCCAGGTGTAGGTCTGCTTCCGGAGCTTGAGGTACACGAAGCTCTCGGTGGTCCGGACGCCGGGAAGCGTGCGGATCCGCTTGTTGATCATTTCCAGAAGGTGGTCGTCGTCCTCGCAGACGATCTCGATGAGGAGATCGAAGGAGCCTGCCGTCATGACGACGTACTCGACCTCTTCCATGGTCGTCAGGGCGTCGGCCACGGGGTCGAGGTCACCTTCGACGTTGATGCCGACCATTGCCTGCCGACGGAAACCGACCGTGAGGGGGTCGGTGACCGCGACGATCTGCATCACGCCTTGGTCGAGCAGTTTCTGTACGCGCTGGCGTACCGCCGCCTCGGACAGGCCGACGGCCTTGCCGATCGCGGCGTACGGACGGCGCCCGTCCTCCTGGAGCTGCTCGATGATCGCCAGGGAGACGGAGTCGATCGACGGGGTGCCGTTTCTGTCACGAGTGGCCACGCCGTTCACTGTGCACGAGCCTCGTCTGTCTTGCAACCCCGAATCGATGAAATTCGTCGTGACGGGATCGAAATTTAACTGATTCCGTTGTTCCCGGGTGGCGGGTGTGTTGAAAACGTGGGATCCATGGCTAGGGTGGATGTCCAAACCACCAGACTTCTGACTGAAGGGGGCGCACACAGTGACCACCGCACTGCGTCGTCTGCGCAACTACATCGACGGGGAGTTCCGGGACGCCGCCGACGGGCGGACCACGGAGGTGGTCAATCCCGCCACGGGTGAGGCGTACGCCACCGCTCCGCTCTCGGCCGCCACCGACGTGGACGCGGCGATGGCGGCCGCCGAAGCCGCCTTCCCCGCCTGGCGAGACCTGATCCCGGCCGAGCGCCAGAAGGTCCTGCTGAAGATCGCCGACCGCTTCGAGGAGCGGGCGGAGGAGCTGATCGCCGCCGAGTCCGAGAACTGCGGCAAGCCGATCGCGCTCGTACGGTCCGAGGAAATCCCGCCGATGGTGGACCAGATCCGCTTCTTCGCGGGTGCCGCCCGGATGCTCGAAGGCCGTGCGTCCGGCGAGTACATGGAGGGCTTCACCTCCATCATCCGCCGCGAGCCGGTCGGCGTCTGCGCCCAGGTCGCGCCGTGGAACTACCCGATGATGATGGCCGTGTGGAAGTTCGCCCCGGCGCTGGCCGCGGGCAACACCGTCGTCATCAAGCCGTCCGACACCACCCCGGCCTCCACGGTCCTGATCGCCGACATCATCGGCAGCGTGCTGGACGAACTGGGCCACTCCCGCGGCGTGTTCAACGTCATCTGCGGTGACCGCGAGACCGGCCGGCTGATGGTCGAGCACAAGGTTCCCGCGATGGCCTCGATCACCGGCTCGGTACGTGCCGGTATGCAGGTCGCTGAGTCCGCGTCCAAGGACCTCAAGCGGGTCCACCTGGAGCTGGGCGGCAAGGCGCCGGTCGTCGTCTTCGAGGACACCGACATCGCCAAGGCCGTCGAGGACATCTCGGTCGCCGGCTACTTCAACGCCGGCCAGGACTGTACGGCCGCCACCCGCGTGCTCGTCCACGAGTCCATCCACGACGAGTTCGTCGCCGCGCTGGCCAAGGCCGCCGCGGAGACCAAGACCGGCGCGGCCGACGACGAGGACGTGCTCTACGGCCCGCTCAACAACGCCAACCAGCTCAAGCAGGTCAAGGGCTTCATCGAGCGGCTGCCCGCGCACGCCAAGATCGAGGCGGGCGGCGAGCAGGTCGGCGACAAGGGCTACTTCTTCGCCCCGACCGTCGTCTCGGGCCTCAAGCAGGACGACGAGATCGTCCAGCAGGAGGTGTTCGGCCCGGTCATCACCGTCCAGCCCTTCTCCGACGAGAAGCAGGCCGTGGAGTGGGCCAACGGCGTCGAGTACGCGCTGGCGTCCTCGGTGTGGACCAAGGACCACGCCCGCGCCATGCGGATGTCCAAGACCCTGGACTTCGGCTGTGTGTGGATCAACACCCACATCCCGCTCGTCGCCGAGATGCCGCACGGCGGATTCAAGAAGTCCGGCTACGGCAAGGACCTTTCGGCCTACGGCTTCGACGACTACACCCGCATCAAGCACGTGATGACCTCGCTGGACGGCTGAGCCGACCGGCCGGCCTGACCGGCCGGCCGGGGGAATCACCGTCGAGCGCACGGAACGCTCGACACACCGTCGCGGGCGGAGGCCCGGCAATGGACGCTCTGTCTCTTGCCGCCTCCGCCCGCGGCACGTGAGAGTGCTCGCCATGGCTGATCTTTCGCGGCGTGCGGTGCTCCGGGGTATGGGCGGAATCGGTGTGACGGGGGCGCTGGCCGCCATGACCGGCTGCGGGGTGCCACCCGCGTACGTCAAGGAGGCGGACCGCGGGAGTGCGGACCGGTCGGCGCAGGACCGGAAGATCGTCTTCGCGAACTGGCCGCTCTACATCGACGTCGACGACCACCACAAGCAGCGCCGGCCCACCCTTGACGCCTTCACACGGCGCACCGGAATCTCCGTCACGTACACCGAGGAGATCAACGACAACGACGAGTTCTTCGGCAAGATCAGCCCCGCGCTGATGAACCACCAGAGCACCGGCCGGGATCTGATCGTCATCAGCGACTGGATGTGCGCCCGGTTCGTACGGCTGGGATGGGTCCAGGAGATGGACCGGGCCGCCCAGCCGCATGTCGCCGAGAACCTCGATCCGCTGCTGCGCACCCCGCACTTCGACCCGGGCCGACAGCACTCCGTGCCCTGGCAGTCCGGGATCACCGGCATCGCCTACAACCGCAAGAAACTCGGCCGGGAGATCAAGCACACCTCCGACCTGTGGAAGGACGATCTGCGCGGCCGGGTCACCCTGCTCTCCGGGCTCGACGAATCGTTCGCGCTGCTGATGCAGGGCGACGGCGTGGACATCACCCGCTGGACGGCCGATGACTTCCACCGGATGACCGACCGGGTACGCCGGCTCGTGAGCAAGGGCCACATCAGGCGGTTCACCGGCAACGACTACATCAAGGACCTGGACTCCGGGGATGTGCTCGCCGCGCAGGCCTACTCGGGCGATGTGATCCAACTCCAGGCGGACAACCCGGACATCGAGTTCGTGGTGCCGCAGGAGGGCGCCGAGCTCTGGGCGGAGAGCCTGCTGATCCCCAACCTCGCGGAGCACAAGCGCAGCGCAGAGCGGCTGATCGACTACTACTACCGGCCGGAGGTCGCCGCGGAGCTGGCCGCCTGGGTCAACTACGTCTGCCCCGTACCGGCCGCGCGCGAGGTGCTGGCCTCTTCCAAGGACAAGGAACGCGCCGCACTCGCCGAGGATCCGCTGATCTTCCCCGACGGGGCGATGCGCAAGCGGCTGGCCATCGCCCGCGACATCACCTCCAAGGAGCGGACCGAATTCGCCAAGGAGTGGAACGCGATCGTGGGGCTGTAGGGGCGGCAGGCCGGGCGCCCGCCCTGCGCCGTACACCTGCCGCGCGCCGTCGCCGCGCCGGGCCGGTGCAAGCCGGCGCGGTGACGGCGGGCGGTCAGGCCCCGGCAGCCGTCGCGGCTAGGGCGTGCGCCAGGCGGCCGTGTAGCCGTCGATCTCGGCCGTCAGCCGCGCCTTGGCGGCGGTGTCCATGAAGGAGGCGGCGACGGCATTCCTGGCGAGGCCGGCCACCCCGTCGGCGTCCAGGCCCAACAGCCGGGCGGCGACGCCGTATTCGGTGTTGAGATCGGTGCCGAACATCGGCGGGTCATCGCTGTTGATCGTGACCAGCACGCCCGCGTCGACCATCTCCTTGAGGGGGTGCTCCTCCAGGGTGCGCACCGCGCGGGTGGCGATGTTGGAGGTGGGGCAGACCTCCAGCGGGATGCGGTGCTCGGCGAGGTGGGCGAGCAGCGCCGGGTCCTGGGGGGCGCTCGTGCCGTGACCGATGCGCTCGGCGCGGAGCTCGGTGAGCGCGTCCCAGATCGTGCCGGGGCCCGTGGTCTCCCCGGCGTGCGGTACGGAGTGCAGACCGGCGGCGATGGCGCGGTCGAAGTACGGCTTGAACTGCGGGCGGGGGACGCCGATCTCGGGGCCGCCGAGCCCGAACGCGACCAGGCCCTCGGGCTGCAGGTCACAGGCGATACGGGCGGTCTCCTCTGCGGCCGCCAGACCCGCCTCACCGGGGATGTCGAAGCACCAGCGCAGCACCACGCCCAGCTCGGACTCCGCGGCCTTACGGGCGTCCTCGATGGCCTCGACGTACGCGGCGTCGGGGATGCCGCGGCTGGTCGAGCTGAAGGGGGTGACGGTCAGCTCGGCGTAGCGGATGTGCTGCCGGGCCATGTCCCGGGCGACCTCGTACGTCAGCAGCCGGACGTCCTCGGCGTCGCGGATCAGGTCCACGACGGAGAGGTAGACCTCGATGAAGTGGGCGAAGTCGCGGAAGGTGAAGTAGTCGACCAGCGCTTCGGGGTCGGTGGGGACGGCGGAGTCCGGGTGCCGCGCCGCCAGCTCGGCGACGATGCGCGGTGAGGCCGATCCGACGTGGTGGACGTGCAGCTCCGCCTTGGGCAGGCCCGCAATGAAGGCATCGAGATCGGACAACGGTTCCTCCTGGTCAATGGGTGCACAGGGGTGTGCGGAGGGGCCCCGTCATGCTAAGCGGGGCGAGTGCGGTGGTGGGGCGCAGGCCCGCACACCGGTCCTCCCCGGGCCCGCCTACGACTCCGGGCCGGCCCCTTCCCGCAGTGTCTGCCGCGCCGCCATCAGCGCGAAGCCCAGCAGATTCAGGCCCCGCCAGCGCCCCGGGTCCGCGGCCCGCTCGTCATCGGCGGCGAGGCCGATGCCCCATATCCGGTCCATCGGACTGGCCTCCACCAGCACCCGGGAGTTCGTGCCCAGCAGAAACTCCCGTAGCGCGGCATCCTGGCCGAATTTATGGACACTGCCCTCGACGACCAGGCCGAAGCGGTGCCGCTGCCAGCTCTCCTCGTCGAAGCCGCGGACCCGGCGCCCGGCGTCCTTGGCCTGCTTGGGGTGCCTCGCCGCGATCGCGCGTTGCTCCGCCTCCGCATCGTCGAACAGCCGGGCCTTGCCGGCCATCATCCAGTGCTCGGCGGTGGCGTACCGGACCCCGTCGACGGTGAAGGGGGAAGGCCACCACTGGCTGAAGCAGCTCGCCCCGAGGCTGCCGTCGCGCCGAGGGCTGTGGCCCCAGAAATGGACGTATGTGACGCGCTTCCCGGCGGCGGTCGCGCGGCGAAGTTCCTCGACCGAGCGCGGCCCGTCCGCGGCGCGCTCGCCCATGATCCCCGTGTTGTCGTGCATCATGCCGGGATTCTGTCAGCGGGCACTGACAACGTGTCGGGGCTCCTGCCGCGAGAATCACAGAATTCGTCGCGTAACCAAAAGGCAACAACGGAATCCCTTGTTGAGACCCTTCTCCTCTGTCAAGATCAGCCATCGATTCCGGAAATAGCTACGCCAGGCAGTGCCGCTGAGCGGCCTCGGTGCCCGGCGGAGGAGAGCACCATGGATCACCGATTCGATGCCACCGAGCGATTCGCCGCGGGCGCCCAATTCATCGCAGGAAGTCTCCGGAGCGGAAGTTCCGGCCGTACCCAGGCCGTCGTGGACCCGGCGACAGGCGAGACGGTGTACTCCTATGAACTCGCAGGTACGGCGGATGTGGACGCCGCCGTGGCGGCCGCGGAGCGGGCGTTCGCGGAGTGGGGCGGTGCCACGCCGGGCGAGCGCTCCGACACCCTGCACCGCTTCGCCGCAGCCCTCGCCGAGGACGCCGCCGATCTCGCCGCTGCAGAATCGCTGAACTGCGGAAAGCCGATCAAGCTCAGCGAGGAGTTCGACGTACCGGGCTCGATCGACAACGCCGCGTTCTTCGCGGGCGCCGCCCGGCATCTGGAGGGTAAAGCGGCCGGCGAATACAGCGCCGATCACACCTCCGTCATCCGCCGCGAGCCCATTGGCGTCGTCGGCTCCATCGCACCGTGGAACTATCCGCTGCAGATGGCCGCCTGGAAGGTGCTGCCGGCCATCGCCGCGGGCAACACCATCGTCCTCAAGCCCGCCGAGATCACCCCCTTCACCTCGCTGCTGTTCGCGCAGGCCGCACAGCGCGCGGGCCTGCCGGACGGCGTCATCAACATCATCTCCGGGGCGGGCAGGGACGCCGGTGAGCACCTGGTGGGCCACCGTTCCGTCGCGATGACCTCCTTCACCGGCTCGACCGGCGTCGGCAAGCGCGTCGCCGAGATCGCCACCGGCACCGTCAAGCGGCTGCATCTCGAACTCGGCGGCAAGGCCCCCTTCGTCGTCTTCGACGACGCGGACCTGGAGGCCGCCGTCCACGGAGCGGTCGCCGGATCGCTGATCAACACCGGCCAGGACTGCACCGCCGCCACCCGCGCCTACGTCCAGCGCCCGCTGTACGACGCCTTCGTCAGCGGCGTCGCCGACCTGATGGCGACCGTACGGCTCGGCGACCCCTTCGACCCGTCCACCGATCTGGGCCCGCTGATCTCGCACACCCAGCGCGACCGGGTGGCCGGCTTCGTCGACCGGGCGCGCGGTTACGCCACCGTCGTCACCGGGGGCGAGGCGCCGCAGGGCGAGCTGGCCAAGGGCGCCTACTACCGGCCGACGCTGATCGCCGGGGCCGCGCAGGACAGCGAGATCGTGCAGTCCGAGATCTTCGGCCCGGTGCTGGTCGTGCTGCCCTTCGACAGCGACGACGAGGGCATCGCGCTGGCCAACGACACCCCCTACGGGCTGGCCGCCTCCGCCTGGAGCCGGGACGTGTACCGCACCGGCCGCGCCACCCGCGAGATCAACGCGGGCTGCGTCTGGGTCAACGACCACATCCCGATCATCAGCGAGATGCCGCACGGCGGGGCCAAGGCCTCCGGCTTCGGCAAGGACATGTCGGCCTACTCCTTCGAGGAGTACACCCAGGTCAAGCACGTCATGTACGACAACACCGCGGTGGCGCGCAAGGACTGGCACCGCACGATCTTCGGGGACCGCCCGTAAGGGACGTCCCCCTCGGGCCCCGAGGGGCCCTGCCCTGCGGCCGGCGCCGCGCGGCTTCGTCAACACCGGCCGAGCGCCGGGCTCATCCCCTGAAAGGGCACCGCGCATGGAGCACCACGAGCAGCCCGAACCCCTGTCCTCGGCCGAACTCACCGCCATGCGCCGCAGTGCGACCCACGGCCGGCTCGCGATGACCCGCCGCTCGCTGCTGCGCGCGAGCGGCGCCCTGGCGGCCACGGTCGGCGGCCTCGGCGCCCTGGCGTCCTGCGGCATCCCGCCCGCGGGCCGTACGGACGCCGGCCGTTCCGAGGACCACTCCAAGGCGGAGAAGCGCCTCAACTTCTCCAACTGGACCGAGTACATGGACGTCAGCAAGGACGGCAAGCACCGGCCGACGCTGGACCGCTTCACCCGGCGCACCGGCATCGCCGTCAAATACACCGAGGACATCAACGACAACGACGAGTTCTTCGGCAAGATCCAGGCGCAGCTGGCGGCCGGCCAGGACACCGGCCGCGATCTGATCGTGCTCACCGACTGGATGTGCGCACGGATGATCTCCCTCGGCTGGATCCAGGAGCTGGACCCGGCCAACCTGCCGCACGCCTACGCCAATCTCTCGGCGCAGTACCGCAACCCCGCCTGGGACCCCGGCCGCGCGCACTCCTACGTCTGGCAGGGCATCCCGGCCCTCATCGCGTACAACAAGAAGGCCACCGGCGGGAAGAAGGTCGACTCCATCAGCCAGCTGCTGGAGGACCCGCAGCTCAAGGGCCGGGTCGGCTTTCTCTCCGAGATGCGCGACAGCATCGGCCTGACCCTGCTGGACATGGGCAAGCGGCCCGAGGACGTCACCGCGGACGACTACGACGCGGCCATCGCCCGGCTCCAGAAGGGCGTCGACTCCAAGCAGATACGCCGCTTCACCGGCAACGACTACACCACCGACCTGGACAAGGGCGACCTGGCCGCCTGCGTGGCCTGGGCGGGCGACATCGTCCAGCTCCAGAACGACAACCCGGACATCGCCTACGCCATCCCCAAGACCGGCTATATGACGTCCACCGACAACCTCATGGTGCCGAACAAGGCCCGCCACAAGCAGAACGCCGAACGGCTCATCGACTACTTCTACGAGCCGAAGGCGGCGGCCCGGCTCGCGGCGTACATCAACTACGCCTGCCCCGTCGACGGTGTGCGCGAGGAACTCGCCAAGCTCGACAAGAAGGCGGCGGAGAACCCGCTGATCCTGCCGGACAAGGAGATGGCCGCCCGGTCCCACTCCTTCCGCGCCCTGACCGCCAAGGAGAACAAGGAGTTCGCCCAGAAGTTCTCCGACCTCACCGGCGCCTGATCCCCCACCTTCCGGGCCCGCCCGAGCCGTTTCGCCCTCCGACCCACGGGACGACCGACATGACCCACACCGCGACCCCCCAGAGCAGTGGCGGCGACGTCCGCCTCCACGGGATAAGCAAAACCTACGGCTCCTTCACCGCCGTCCATCCGCTCGACCTGACCATCCCCGCGGGCTCCTTCTTCGCGCTGCTGGGCGCCTCGGGCTGCGGCAAGACCACCACCCTGCGCATGATCGCCGGGCTGGAGGAGCCCACCACCGGCACCGTCGAACTGTCGGGACAGGACGTCACCGTCCTGCCGCCGTACAAGCGGCAGGTCAACACCGTCTTCCAGAACTACGCGCTCTTCCCGCACCTGGACATCTACGAGAACGTCGCCTTCGGACTGCGCCGCCGCGGCATCAAGTCCGTCAAGAAGCAGGTCGAGGAGATGCTCGACCTCGTCCAGCTCGGCCCGATGGCGCGCCGCAAGCCGCAGCAGCTCTCCGGCGGCCAGCAGCAGCGCGTCGCGGTCGCCCGTGCGCTGATCAACCACCCGCAGGTGCTGCTGCTCGACGAGCCGCTCGGCGCCCTCGACCTCAAGCTGCGCCGCCAGATGCAGCTGGAACTCAAGCGCATCCAGACCGAGGTCGGCATCACCTTCGTGCACGTCACCCACGACCAGGAGGAAGCCATGACGATGGCCGACACCGTGGCCGTGATGAACGGCGGCACGGTCGAACAACTCGGCGCCCCCGCCGACCTCTACGAGAACCCCGGCAGCACCTTCGTCGCCAACTTCCTGGGCACCTCCAACCTCATCGAGGCCGAGGTCGTCGAGTCCGGCGGCGAGGAACTGCTCCTCAAGGCCGGTGACGCCAAGCTGCGGCTGCCCGCCGGCCGGTGCAGCGCCACCGCCCGCACCGGCGAGAAGGTGCTCGCCGGAGTCCGGCCCGAGAAGGTGACCCTGGCGCACGCCGACGACGCCGGGTCCATCGCCGAGGGCCGCAACCGGCTGCCCGCGCGCATCAAGGACGCCAGCTTCATCGGGGTCTCCACGCAGTACGTCATCGAAGCCCCGGGCCTGGGCGAACTCGCCGTCTACGAGCAGAACATCGAGCGCGACGGGCGCCTGGTCCCCGGCGCCGAGGTCGTACTGCACTGGAGCCCGGCGCACACCTTCGGGCTGGACGCCGGCCAGGACATCGGTGCGGGCGCGGACCTCGACGAGGAGGCCGCGTGAGTATCACCGAGACGCCCGCGCCACCGGACGGGCAGGCCGGGGCCGCCCCCCTGGAGGTGCGCAAGACCCCCGTCCGCAAACGGCTCGTCCCCTACTGGCTGCTGCTGCCCGGCATCCTGTGGCTGATCGTCTTCTTCGCCGCCCCGCTCGTCTACCAGGCGTCGACCTCGATCCAGACCGGCTCCCTCGAAGAGGGCTTCAAGGTCACCTGGCACTTCGCGACGTACTGGGACGCGCTCGGCGAATACTGGCCGCAGTTCGTCCGCTCCGTGCTCTACGCCGCGACCGCCACCGCGCTCTGTCTGCTCCTGGGCTATCCGCTGGCCTACCTCATCGCCTTCAAGGCGGGCCGCTGGCGGAATGTCGTGATGATCCTGGTCATCGCCCCGTTCTTCACCAGCTTCCTGATCCGTACGCTTGCCTGGAAGACGATCCTGGCCGACGGCGGGCCGGTCGTCGGCGTCCTGAACTCGCTGCACGTCCTGGACGTCACCAGCTGGCTGGGCCTCACCGAAGGCCAACGGGTGCTGGCCACCCCGCTCGCCGTGGTCTGCGGACTGACCTACAACTTCCTGCCGTTCATGGTCCTGCCGCTCTACACCTCACTGGAGCCCATCGACCCGCGCCTCCAGGAGGCCGCCGGCGACCTCTACGCCCGTCCGGCCACCACCTTCCGCCGGGTGACCTTCCCGCTGTCCATGCCCGGCGTCGTCGCCGGCACCCTGCTCACCTTCATCCCGGCCGCCGGTGACTACATCAACGCCGAACTGCTGGGCTCCACCGACCAGAAGATGATCGGCAACGTCATCCAGTCGCAGTTCCTGCGGGTCCTGGACTACCCGACCGCCGCCGCCCTCTCCTTCATCCTCATGGCGGCCATCCTCGCCATGGTCACGATCTATATCCGCAAGTCCGGGACGGAGGATCTGGTCTGATGGCCGTCCGCGAGACCACCGAAGCCACCGCCGTCCGCACCCCTAACCGGGGCCTGCGCTGGCTGCGCCGCAACATCATCACGATCGCGGGCCTGGGCACGCTGGGCTATCTGATCCTGCCCAACCTCGTGGTGATGGTCTTCTCCTTCAACAAGCCCAACGGCCGCTTCAACTACCAGTGGCAGCGCTTCTCCACGGACGCCTGGAGCGATCCGTGCGGCGTCGCCGACCTGTGCGGTTCGCTCGGCCTGAGCCTGCAGCTCGCGCTCTGGGCGACCATCGGCGCGACCGTCCTCGGCACCATGATCGCGTTCGCGCTGGCCCGCTACCGCTTCCGCGCCCGCTCCGGCGTCAACACCCTGATCTTCCTGCCGATGGCGATGCCCGAGGTCGTCATGGCCGCCTCGCTGGCGACCCTCTTCCTCAACATGGGCATCCAGTTCGGCTTCTGGACGATCCTCATCGCGCACATCATGTTCTGCCTGAGCTTTGTGGTCACCGCCGTCAAGGCCCGGGTGATGAGCATGGACCCGCGTCTGGAACAGGCCGCCCAGGACCTCTACGCCTCACCCGTCCAGACCTTTCTGCGGGTGACGCTGCCGATCGCCGCCCCCGGTATCGCGGCCGGCGCCCTGCTGTCCTTCGCGCTGTCCTTCGACGATTTCATCATCACCAACTTCAACGCCGGCTCCACCGTGACCTTCCCCATGTTCGTCTGGGGATCGGCACAGCGGGGCACTCCCGTTCAGATCAATGTCATCGGCACGGCGATGTTCCTGGTCGCCGTGTTGTGCGTCGTCGTGGGCCAGCTGGCCGGGGCCCGCCGCAAGAGGAGCAAGAGGAGCTGAGAACCATGGCACGAGCTGCCATGACCCCGTCCGCCGCGCATGCGCTCGCGGACGCCGAACCCACCCCCTTCTGGCTGGCCGACAAGGACCGCCCGGCCGCCCGGCCCGCCCTCGTCGGCGACGAGACCTGCGATCTGCTCGTCGTCGGCGGCGGCTACTCAGGGCTGTGGACGGCGCTGATCGCCAAGGAACGCGACCCCCAGCGCGATGTCGTCCTCATCGAGGGCGCCGAGATCGGCTGGGCGGCCTCCGGGCGCAACGGCGGCTTCTGCGCCGCCTCCCTCACCCATGGCCTCGGCAACGGCCTGGCCCGCTGGCCGGGCGAACTGGCCACCCTCGAAGAGCTCGGCATCCGCAACCTCGACGCCATCGAGGAGGCCGTCGCCCGCTACGACATCGACTGCGCCTTCGAGCGCACCGGTGAGATCGACATCGCCACCGAGCCCCACCAGATCGCCGAACTCAAGGAGTTCGCCGAGGACGCCGCGGGGCTCGGCCTCGACCGGCACACCTTCCTCGACGAGGACGAACTGCGCGCCCAGGTCGACTCGCCGACCTTCCGCGCCGGCCTGTGGGACCGCGACGGCGTCGCCATGCTCAACCCGGCCCGCCTCGCCTGGGGCCTGAAGCAGGCCTGCCTGGGCCTCGGCGTCCGCATCTACGAGCGCACCCGGGCCACCGACCTCGCCTCCGAAGGCATGGGCATGGCCGTCCGCACGCCCTACGGCCGGGTCTTCGCCCGCCATGTCGCGCTCGGCACCAACGCCTTCCCGTCGCTGGTCAAGCGGGTCCGCCCGTACATCGTCCCGGTCTACGACCATGCCCTGATGACCGAGCCGCTCTCCGACGAACAGCTCGCCGCCATCGGCTGGAAGAACCGCCAGGGCCTCTCGGACTCCAACAACCACTTCCACTACTTCCGCATCACCGCCGACAACCGCATCCTGTGGGGCGGCTACGACATCGTCTACCGCTACGGCGGCGGCGTACGTGCCGAATTCGACCACCACCCGGCCACGTACGAGAAGCTCGCCCGCCACTTCTTCCGCTGTTTCCCGCAGTTGGAGGGCCTCCGCTTCACCCACACCTGGGGCGGCGCCATCGACACCTGCTCCCGCTTCTCGGCCTTCTTCGGCACCGCACACGCCGGCCGGGTCGCCTATGCCGCCGGCTACACCGGCCTCGGTGTGGGTGCCACCCGCTTCGGCGCCGACGTGATGCTCGACCTGCTCGCCGGTGAGCGCACCGAGCGCACGGAGCTGGAGATGGTCCGCAGCAAGCCGCTGCCGTTCCCGCCCGAGCCGCTGCGCTGGGCCGGCATCGGGATCACCCAGTGGTCGATGACCCGGGCCGACACCCACGGCGGCCGCCGCAATCTGTGGCTCAAGGCCATGGACAAGGTGGGGCTTGGCTTCGACAGCTGACGCTCAACGAGGGGCGGGCGACTCGGAGTTGCGCGCCCCTCCGCGCGGCACGGCGGCCCGCCACCGCCAGGTCAGGACCCGTCCGGCCCTGACCTGCCGGATGTCCCTGTCCCCTGGCCCGCCGCCCGGCCCCCGCCACCGGACCACCGGTCACACACCACACACCACACGGCGAGCAGCACCCCGGCCAGACACCAGCTGCCGAGTACGTCCAGCGGCCAGTGATAGCCCCGGCGCACCAGGCCGAGGCCGACACCCACGTTGAGCAGGGCGACCGCGACGGTGACGGTGACCTTGACCGCCGGAGTGTGCAGACGGGCGGCCGCGCCGTCACCGATCCGCAGCCGTCCCGGGCCACGGGTCAGCAACAGCCCGGCCAGGCCGTACGCGACGGCCGCCGTGGCGCCGTGGCCCGACGGATAGAAGCCGTCGGGCGCACCGCCGGCCATCTGCGGCGGGCCCGGCCGGGCGAGCCACAGTTTGAGCGGGACGACCAGCGCGGGCACCACGGCCAGTGCGAGGCCGGCGGCGAGCGGCGGCAGCCACCAGCGCACCGGAGCGGTTCCCTCGGCTGCGTCCCCGCCGCGCCACCCCAGCCGTCCCCGCCATCCCGTCCACACCATGACGACCAACAGCACCGGCAGCGCCACGGCCGTATTGCCGAGATCGGCAAAGAACTCGGCGGCCCCGGCGGGGATGCTCCCGGCGGCAAGGGCGTGGCCGAGCCGTTCATCGAGGGTGCGCAGCGGGCCGTGGGCGGCCACCTGCCAGGTGAGCGCGGCGAAGAACAGCGCGCTGAACAGACCGGCAGACCGGGGCGACAAACGGGGGGAGCGGCGACCCGACGGGTCCGCGGGGCTCGGAAAAAGGGTCGGCCGCCTCGGAACAGGGGGGGTAGTTCCGAGGCGGCCGCGCTGACCGGTGTTCCGCGCGCCCCGGGGGGTATGGGGCGGGCGGACATCCGATCGGTGAGGATTCCCGGCTCCCCCCATTCCAGGGGTTCCGGTGTTGTGCGCGAGGGCACGGCCTGATCGGAACCGGGGAAGCGCCGATCGGGCGTCGCTCGCAGTCCCCTGCGAGCGGGGTGTTTCTCTCATCTGCTGGAACCGTACGGCACAGCGAGCGTGCCCGACAGGCGCATTACCCGGCCGCCATCGGCCCCGCACATCTTCTTCACGCCATGCCTCCAGTTACGCGCGTCCGCACGGAAATGAGTACAGAAATGGGCACAGAGCGGGGTGCGTACACGGGTACGGACAGGGGCGCGGCCCCGGCGCGCACCAGGGACACGGCCGCCACGGCGCACAACGGGGCAGGGAGGCCCCCGACGGAACCCGGACTCCGGACCCGGACGGCTACGGACGACGGACCCCGGACTAGGGACTTCGGACGACGGACGACGGGCCCAGGGCCGCCCATCCACCACCGGCTGCGGCTTCCCCTCCGCCTCAAGGGCAGGTCTTCCCCGCCGCCCGAACGGGCACGGCCCGGGACACGACATGAGCCGTGTCCCGGGCCGTGCCGGGGTTCCTTCGCGGAGCGTCCGTGCGCGCGCCGCTCAGAGCGTGGCGAAGGCGCCTTCGAGGATGTCCAGACCCTCGTTGAGCAGGTCCTCGCCGATGACCAGCGGCGGCAGGAAGCGCAGCACATTGCCGTACGTGCCGGTCGTCAGGACCAGCAGACCCTCCTGGTGGCAGGCCTTGGCGAGGGCGCCGGTGGCCTCCGGGTTCGGGTCCTTGGAGCCGGACTTGACCAGCTCGATCGCGATCATCGCGCCGCGGCCGCGGACCTCGCCGACGATGTCGTACTTCTCCGCGATGGCGTTCAGCCGCGGCTTCATGATCTCGCCGATCCGGCGGGCCTTGGCGTTCAGGTCCTGCTCACGCATGGTCTCGATCGAGCCCAGCGCCGCGGCGCAGGCCACGGGGTTACCGCCGTAGGTGCCGCCCAGGCCGCCCGCGTGCGCCGCGTCCATGATCTCGGCGCGGCCGGTGACCGCGGCCAGCGGCAGACCGCCCGCGATGCCCTTGGCGGTGGTGATCAGGTCCGGGACGATGCCCTCGTCCTCACACGCGAACCACTGGCCCGTACGGCAGAAGCCGGACTGGATCTCGTCCGCGACGAAGACGATCCCGTTCTCCTTGGCGAAGTTCGCGATCGCCGGGAGGAAGCCCTTGGCCGGCTCGATGAAGCCGCCCTCACCGAGCACCGGCTCGATGATGATCGCCGCGACGTTCTCCGCGCCGATCTGCTTGGTGATCTGCGAGATGGCCTGGTCCGCGGCCTCCTGCGCACAGTTCTCCGGGCCGGTCAGCCAGCGGTAGGGGTAGGCCACCGGGACGCGGTAGACCTCGGGCGCGAACGGTCCGAAGCCCTGCTTGTACGGCATGTTCTTGGAGGTGAGCGCCATCGTCAGGTTCGTCCGGCCGTGGTAGCCGTGGTCGAAGACGACGACCGCCTGGCGCTTGGTGTGTACGCGGGCGATCTTGACGGCGTTCTCGACCGCCTCCGCACCGGAGTTGAACAGCGCCGACTTCTTCGCGTGGTCGCCCGGCGTCAGCTCGGCCAGCAGCTCACAGACCTCGATGTACGGCTCGTACGGCGCCACCATGGCGCAGGTGTGGGTGAAAGCCTGGAGCTGCGCGGTGGCCCGGCGGACGACCGCCTCCGCGCTGTTGCCGACCGAGGTCACCGCGATGCCGGAGCCGAAGTCGATCAGGGAGTTCCCGTCCACGTCCTCCAGGACGCCCCCGCCGGCGCGCTTGACGAAGACGGGCAGCACGGCGCCGACGCCGGCGGCCACCGTGGCCTGCTTACGGGCCCACAGCTCCTGCGACTTCGGGCCGGGGATCGCGGTGACGACGCGACGCTCCTGGGGGAGGGACGGGCCTCCGGACAGTTCGGTCATGGCAGTCTCCTGGAGTGGAACGGGGGGACGTACAAACGTGTTGTTCTCGCAGGCTAGGGGCGGCCGGGCGGGTCTGGCATGTTCCGTTCGGGAGAAGTGCGCGTGTTGCGTTGTCCGCACCGGACATAGCGACGGCCCACGGCCAGTAGATTGAGCGGCGGCGTGCCCGGCAGTGGCGGACATCAGCGCGGGCATGACAATGACACCGCGGTCGCACGACGCGGCCGCCGGCGCCACGACGCAGCAGGCCACGGCTCAAGGGGGACAAGGGGCACCGGATGGACACCGAGGGCACGCACGACGCACGCAACACCCGCTCCGACCAGGTCCCGGGGCCGGCGGCACCCCCGGATATGCCACCGCGGCCCAGTGCGCCGCCGCGCTTCGCGGATCCGTCCGCCGCGGGCGGCCGGGCCGCGGGACCCGGCCCCTCTGCGCGACCCGACGGTCTGCCGCAGTCCCCCTTCATGGCCTGGCTGAGCACTCCGCGCGTACTGGCGGGTCCGGGTATCTGGGCCTTCGGGCACAAGCCCAAACCGAAGGACGAGCCGCGCGAGATCGCGGTGCCGCAGCTCATCGCCGGGGCGGTTGTCTCATTCCTGTGCGCATGGCTGATCTGGTCGCTGCTGATGAACGATTACCTCGGCCCCTACTGGAAATGGCCGCGCGAGGTGATGCTGCCCGATTCGTGGAAGACGGGCAATGCCAACATCGTCTCGTCGTTCGTGTATATGGCTCTCATTCTCGGCGCGATCGTCATCGTCTTCGGCCGGGTGGGGCGATGGCCTACGCTGTTCCGCCGGCTGCTCGCTCCGTCGGCGAATCGCGTATGGGACAGGCTTCCTTCGTGGCTGGCACCCAAGGACCCCGGCTCGCTCCCGGGGGGCCAGCTGGTCGCACGTGCGGCCCTGACCCTGGTGCTCGTGTGGTTTCTCTGGCAGTGGTGCATCGACAAGACAACCGATTCGTCCATCCTGATGTTGCAGTTGGAGAATCTGACGCCGGTATCGGGGCAGCAGGAATCGTATTTCTACTACGCCACCAGCTATTCGCTTTTCGATCTCGGTGTGCTGCTGGTGGTCTTCAGCAGATTCGCATGCCTGTCGGAACTGCGGCGTCGGTACGGCTCGCCGGGCAGGCGCGGCACATCCGGTGCCGGGAAGACGGCGGAGGCAACTGCCCGGGTGCTTGAGGTGGACCAAGGCGAATGGGCAGACCTTCGTGCTGCCGGCGCTCCGGCCGCGGCCGACCGCCTGGCGCACGAGGCGCGTTCCGGGCTCATGAACGACGTCGATCATGCACGGATCAGCCGTGCCTGGCAGTCCGTACGCGTGCAGCCGAGTCGGCTCCAGGCATTCGTCGACAGCGTTCAGAAGAGTGGCGCCGCCGCATGTCTGCACCCCTCCGGGGCACGCGATCTGATGACGCGCACCGCACGGCATGACCTTCTCACCTCGCAGGTACGCATCGGCACGGCATCCGAGGACGCGCGCAACCCTTATGCCCGGCGTGGCACGGGTTTTGCGCTCGAACCGGACGTCCTCGGCACCTCGCTGCTGGCGGTCGGTCCGCCCGGTTCGGGAAAGACAACTCGCCTGGTGCGCCCGCTGGTTGAGACCTTGTGCCTGCAGGCGCTCGCCGGGCGTGCCGCCGTCGTGTCCGTCGGGACGGCTGCAACGGTGCCCGCGCCCGATGATGCCTTTGACGCCGTGATCAGGGTCGGTCACCGCGATGCGGACTGTGACCTGGACCTGTACGGCGGCACGACCGACCCGGATGAGGCGGCCGGGATTCTGGCTGAGGCGCTGGTGGGAGACGTGGCGGCGACGTTGCCCGGGGGCAACGGGCGGCGGGCGGCCACCGTGCTGGGGCAGTTGCTGGGACCGTTCCGGGCGGCGCACGGGCGGTTTCCCGGGGTGGCGGAGCTACGGGAGTTGCTGGACGGGTCGCGGGAGACGGTGGCGGGGCTGCGGACCGCACTCGAGGCGGCCGGTGAGCACAGCGCGCTGCGGGAGCTGGACGCGCGGGAGCGGCAGGCGGAGCGGTCCGGGGATGTCGGGGTGCTGCTTGCGGACCGGATCGCCCTGTTGGACCGGCCGGCGTTCGCGGGGTTCTTCGACCCGACCGGTCGCTCACGCCAGGTGTCACTGCGCTCCCTGGACCATCCGCTGCGGGTGCGGATCGATCTGCCCGAGCGCGGTCACGCGGATGCATCGCGGATTCTGACGCGGTTGGTGCTTGCGCAGTTCACGGAGTGCGCGGTGGCGCGGTCGGACCGATCGGTCTTCGCCTGTCTGGTACTTGACGATGCGTCGCATGTGATCACGCAGGAGGCGTTGCGCGGACTGCAGCGCCTGCGGTCGGCGAACGCGGGGGCGGTGCTGACCCTGCGGGCGCTGGACGACGTACCGGAGTCGTTGCGGGGTGCGCTGCTCGGTGCGGTCGGCTGCCGGATGGCGTTCGCGGGCGTGACGACCTGGGACGGAGCGCGGTTCGCGGAGGTGTGGGGCAAGGCATGGGTGGAGACGCGGGACGTCACTGACCGGCAGATCGTCTCCGACGAGCCGTTCACCAAGGTCATGCACTCCATCCGGCGGCTGGTCACGGGAAAGAATGTGACCGCCAAGGCCGTCACCGTGCGCACCGTCGAGCGGGAACGCTGGTCCGCCTCCGATCTGGCCAACTCCGTTCCGCCCGGCCACGCCGTGCTCTCCGTGACCTCGGTGGCGGGGGAGCATGCGCCGCCGGTGCTGGTGGATCTGCGGTCCTGAGGGCGGCTCGCGGGGGCGCTCCCGGTTGTCCCGTCGGGGGCTCGTGCTCCGTGGCCGGGCGGATTTGTCCGGACCGGAGCTCCCCCCGATTCCTCCGCTGAGGCAGAATCGACACTGGCCGTTCATACGAGGCGGCGCAAACAATCGGTCATCGACCGGTCGTCGGCAGTCATCGACCGGTCGCTGACCGACAGGTCAGTGACCGGTTGTCGATCGGTCGTCCCTCGCAGTCGTCGACGTCATGAAGGTCCCATGCCGCACACCCTCGCTTCCCTGGTCAACCACACCGCGCTCAAGCTGACCGTGCTCGCGGGCGAGGAGCGGCTGGACGTGCCGGTGCGCTGGGCGCACGCCAGTGAGCTGATCGATCCGGTGCCGTACATGGAGGGCGGGGAGCTGCTGCTGATCACCGCGCTCAAGCTGGACGCGGAGGATGCGGAGGCGACCCGCAGGTATGTGCGGCGGGTCGCGGAGGCAGGGGTCGTCGGGCTGGGCTTCGCGGTCGGGGTCAATTACGAGGGCGTTCCGCAGGCGCTGGTCGAGGCGGCCAGGGAGCAGGGGCTGCCGCTGCTCGGGGTGCCCCGCAGGACGCCGTTCATCGCGATCAGCAAGGCGGTCTCGGCCGCCGTCGCCGCCGACCAGTACCGGGCGGTGACCGCGGGGTTCGAGGCGCAGCGGGAGCTGACCCGGGCGGCGCTCAGCGCCGAGGGGCCGGCCGAGCTGCTGGCCCGGCTCGCGGCGCATCTGGACGGCTGGGCCGCGCTCTACGACGCGTCGGGTGCGGTAGTGGCCGCCGCCCCCGACTGGGCGGCCCGCCGTGCGGCCCGGCTCGCCGATGACGTCGGGCGGCTGCGCGAGCGGCCCGCTCCCGCCAGCTCGGTCGTCAGCGACACGGACGGCGACGACCGGGTCGAGCTGCAGTCGCTGGGCACCGGCCGCCGGGCCCGCGGTGTGCTCGCGGTCGGGACCGGTGCGCCGCTCGGCACGGCCGAGCGCTATGCCGTGCACTCCGCGGTCGCGCTGCTCACCCTGACCACCGAGCGGTCCCGGGCGCTGCAGGACGCCGAGCAGCGGCTCGGCGCCGCGGTGCTCAAGATGCTGCTCGCGGGCGAGCCGGACCATGCGCGGGCGGTGGCGGGCCGGCTCTACGGCGGGCTGCTGGACGCCCCGTTCCGGATGGTGGTCGCGGAGGGGGTGGCCGCGGAGGAACAGGCGTCCGCGGTGTCCGCCGGCGCCGGGGCTCAGGGCGGCCTCGACGGGCTGGCCGATGTGATGGATTCCGCGGCCGCGCGGACCGGTGAGGCGGTGCTCGCCGTACCGGACGGCGGCCGGCTGATCGTGCTGGTCGCGGACGGCGGTGCGGCCGCCGATGCCTGTGCCGCGTACGCCGCCGAGGCCGAGGCCCGCGCCGGTGCGCAGCCGCGTGCGCGCGGCCGGGCGGGACGGGCCGAGACCGACCACGGCGAGGGGGTGGCCGTCGGGCTGTCGGCGCCGACCGGGCCGATGGCCGCCGCGAACGCCTACCGCCAGGCCGAACAGGCGCTGTCGGTGGCCCGCCGGCGCGGCCGTGCGCTGGTCGAGCACGAGGACGTGGCGGCCGGGTCCGTGCTGCCGCTGCTCGCCGACGACGCCGTCCGCGCCTTCGCGGACGGGCTGCTGCGGGCGCTGCGCGAGCACGATGCGCGGGGCCGCGGTGATCTGGTGGCCTCGCTGCGCGCCTGGCTCGCCCGGCACGGCCAGTGGGACGCGGCCGCCGCCGACCTGGGCGTACACCGCCACACCCTGCGCTACCGGATGCGGCGGGTGGAGGAGATCCTGGGCCGCTCGCTGGACGATGCGGATGTCCGGATGGAGCTGTGGCTGGCGCTCAAGGCGACGTCGGTGGCCCCGGGGGAGTAGGCCGGGGGACCCGGGGAGCAGACCGTATTGCCGGGGAGGGGGCCGGGGACCCTCGGATGAGGGGGCCTGGGGGTGCGATGGCGCGGGCGGCCCCTTCGGGATGCCGTCGCTGCCCATGGGGGTGCCCGAGCGGCGGCGGCATTCGCGACGCGGTTCCCCACGGAGGCGGCCCGGGGGAGCGCGGACGGCCGGCCCGGAGCCCTGCCCCGGCACCCGCCCCGGATCCACTCCGTACGCCCGCTCCCTCACGGAGACGTACGCCCCCTCCACCACGGAGAGACGGCCGTGCTGATTACTACGCTTCGGACAAACGCCACGGCGCCGCCGCACCCCTACCGTGGGTCCAGAGTCAAAACCGCAGAGCCGCTCCCTGAGCCATGCGCATCACCCACCACTTCTGAAGGGCCGGGTTCCACTGTGCCGATCCCCACTGATGCAGCCCCCACCGCCTTTTGGCTCGCCGGCCGTCAGGCCACCGGCGAGGCCACCTTCGATGTCACCTCTCCCTGGGACGGACGCCTCGTCGGCATGGTGAGCGTCCCGACCGAGGCCCAGGTCGAGGAGGCCATTGCCGCCTCCGTCGCGGTCCAGGACGAGCTCGCCGCCACCCCGGCGCACGTGCGTGCCGCCGCGCTGGACCATGTGCACCGCCGGCTGGTGGAGCGTACGGAGGAGATCGCCCGGCTGATCTCCGGGGAGAACGGCAAGCCCATGAAGTGGGCGCGCGGCGAGGTCGGCCGGGCCATCTCCGTGTTCCGCTTCGCCGCCGAGGAGGCCCGCCGCTTCAACGGCGGCGAGGCGCAGCGCCTGGACACCGACGCGGGCGGTGCCGGCCGGCTCGCCCTGACCCGCCGCTTCCCGCGCGGCACGGTCCTGGGCATCGCCCCGTTCAACTTCCCGCTGAACCTCTGCGCCCACAAGATCGCCCCGGCCATCGCGGCCGGCGCCCCGATCATCCTCAAGCCGGCGCCGGCCACCCCGCTCTCCGGCCTGATCCTCGGCGAGCTGCTGGCCGAGACCGAGCTGCCGGCCGGTTCCTGGTCGATCCTCCCGGTGCCCAACGACCGGATGCCGGCGCTGGTCCAGGACGAGCGGCTGCCGGTCGTCTCCTTCACCGGCTCCGAGAAGGTCGGCTACGCGATCCTCGACTCGGTGCCGCGCAAGCACTGCACCCTGGAGCTCGGCGGCAACGGCGCGGCCGTCGTCCTGCCGGACTTCTCCTCCGAGGCGGACCTGGACTGGGCGGCACAGCGCATCGCCACCTTCTCCAACTACCAGGGCGGCCAGTCCTGCATCTCGGTGCAGCGGGTGATCGCCGACGCCTCCGTCTACGACCGTCTGGTGCCCAAGATCGTGGCGGCCGTCGAGGCGCAGGTCACCGGCGACCCGTCGGACGACGCGACCGAGGTCGGCCCGCTGGTGAACGAGGACGCCGCCAAGCGCGTCGAGAGCTGGGTCGACGAGGCCGTGGAGCGCGGCGCGAAGCTGCTCGCGGGCGGCAAGCGCGACGGCGCCTCCTACGCGCCGACCGTGCTGGAGAACGTGTCCGCCGACGCCACCCTCGCCTGCGAGGAGGTCTTCGGCCCGGTGCTCACCCTCAAGAAGGTCGACGGGGAGGGCGAGGCGTTCGCAGCCGTCAACGACTCCAAGTTCGGCCTCCAGGCGGGCGTGTTCACGCACGACGTACAGACCGCCTTCCGCGCCCACCGCGCGCTGGAGGTCGGCGGCGTGATCGTCGGCGATGTGCCGTCCTACCGCGCCGACCAGATGCCGTACGGCGGCGTCAAGCAGTCCGGTGTGGGCCGCGAGGGCGTGCGTTTCGCGATGGACGACTACACCTACGAGCGGGTACTGGTCCTCACGGGCCTCGCGCTGTAACCTCCGCCCGACCCGGTCCGGACCGGTGGACAGCGACGGCCGTCCCTTGGGCCGTATCACCAACCGGACCCGGCCGGCGCACCCACCGGCGCCGGCCCTCGACGCGGCGCGCACCCGGCCCCAGTTCCGGGGC
>NZ_JBSHAW010000028.1:0-135211 GCF_053611685.1 Streptomyces sp. NPDC054786
ACCCATTACAAACTCTACAACCCCGGGGGCCGGGTTCCAATGTGGTGGTGGGGGGCCCGCGGCGTGGTGGTGTGTACGGCCCGCAGCGGGCCGCACCGCGCCTCAGACCAGGAAGTCCCGCGCCAGCTGCTCCGCCGCCCGCTCCAGCAGCGGGCCCGCCTCGGCCATACAGCGGGCCGGGTCGGGCTCCAGATCCGTCAGGGCGTAGGCCCGCCGGATGCCGGCCGCGCCGAGCGCCTCCTGCGGCAGCTGGAGCCGGCCGCAGACCGCGACCACGTCCAGGCCGGCCGCGCGGGCCGCGGCGGCGACCCCGGCCGGCGCCTTGCCGTGCAGCGTCTGTGCGTCGAGGGAGCCCTCACCCGTGATGACGAACGTGGCCTTCGCCAGCGCCGGGGCGAAGCCCAGGACGTCGAGCATCACGTCGATGCCCGGCCGGAACGTCGCGTCCAGGCCGACCAGCGCGCCGTAGCCGATCCCGCCGGCGGCGCCCGCGCCGGGCGCCAGGGCGTCTTCCGCGGCCTTCGGGCCCACCGCGCGGCGCAGTACCTCGGCATAGTGCGCCAGCGCCGCGTCCAGCGTGGCCACGTCCGCCTCGCTCGCGCCCTTCTGCGGACCGTAGACCGCCGGGGCGCCCTTCGGGCCCGTGAGCGGGTTGTCTACGTCGCTGGCGAGCACGATCGTGGTCTTCGCCAGCCGGGGGTCCAGCCCCGACAGATCGGCGGTGGCCAGGTCGCGCAGCGGGCCGCCGCCCGGGGCGACCGGCTCGCCGTCCGCGTCCAGGAACCGGGCGCCCAGCGCCGCGAGCATGCCGGCGCCGCCGTCGGTCGTGGCGCTGCCGCCGACGCCGAAGACGATCGAGGTCGCGCCCGCGTCGAGGGCCGCGAGCAGCAGCTCGCCGGTGCCGTACGTGGTCGCCGTCAGGGGCGCGAAGACGCCCCCCGGGAGGTGCTGGAGCCCGGAGGCCTCCGCCATCTCCACCACCGCGGTGCCTTCGCCACGCAGCGCGAAGGTGGCCGTCACCGGCGCGCCGGTCGGGCCGGTGACCCGGGCCTCGTGGCGGGTGAAGCCGGCCGCGAGTGCCGCCGCGACCGTGCCGTCGCCGCCGTCCGCGACCGGGACGGCAACGACGTCCAGGCCCGGGACCACACGCCGAAGACCGGCGCTGACATGCTCGGCGACCTCGACGGCCGTGAGCGAACCCTTGAATTTGTCCGCGGCGATCAGCACATGTGCTGTGGGTGTCCTTGCTGCGTCCGCCACCGTGTTTCCCCTTGCTTTCGAACTGGCAGTCGCGCCGCTGTGACCTTATCCGGCGGGGGGCCCGGCGAACAGGGCACTTCGGTCCGGGGCGCTGCCGAGCGCCCCCGGGGTGCGCCGCCAAGATCCACCGTCCCGGCGTGCCCCGGGACCCGTTCCGTCTAGGCTCGCGCCGTGACCACCATGGACTACGCCACGTACCTCGCCGGCCTGCCCCGCGTGCTCGCGGGCGCGGGCGTCATCTTCCGCGACGCGGACGGCCGCCTGCTGCTCGTGGAGCCCAACTACCGCGACACCTGGATCCTGCCGGGCGGCACGGTCGAGTCCGACCGCGGTGAGTCGCCCCGTCAGGCCGCCCGTCGCGAGACCGTCGAGGAGATCGGTCTGGACGTGGAGCCGGGCGCGCTGCTCACCATCGACTGGGTGCGCGGCAAGGACCGGCCGCCGCTGGTGTCGTACCTCTACGACGGCGGAGTACTGGACGCCACGCAGCTGTCCGCGATCCGCGTCCAGGAGGAGGAGCTGCTCTCCTGGCGCATGGTGCACTGGGACGAGGCCCAGACCCTGGTGAACCGGGAGATGGCCCTGCGCATCGGCGCCGCCCTGAAGGCCCTCGCGGACGGCTGCGGACCGGCGGAACTGGAGGACGGCGTGCCGCCGGCCGGGGCTGACGGTACGTCCGGACAATCCCCCGCGCGGTGATGGTCCCTTGGTCGGGAGCGTGTACGCCTGGGCGTGCGTGCCCCCGCACGCAAGGCCGCCGCGCACTCCTCGCCCGCGGCTGGGCGGACCTGGTCCCGATCATCTGCTGGAATCGGCTCAAGAACCGCGGCTTGTGACAGCGTCGCGAAAGCGGCTGGCTAGAGCGAGATCGTCCGTTCGTCGGCTTGGAGACCGCGGAGCGTCCAGAGTCCGTACAGAGCCAGCAGGGGTTTGAAAACGATCCACTCGCCGGGGCGGTAGTCATCCGCGAGCACGAGTCTCTCAGCAAGATCAGGGCGCTGCCGTCGCAAGTACGCGCGAACCTTGAGCGCGTGAGCTGGTTGGGAGGCGATCTTGATGCGGTCGACGCCCTCGATCAGTGGGATCACGTTCGTGACGTTCTCCCACGTCGTCCTGCTCCGGTCTTCGATGAGCACGCGGCCGTCGAACTTGAGCACAGACTTCGCGTAGTCGGCCATCAGCTGGGCCTCCGCAGGAGCGCTGCCGGTCGCTCCGCCACTGAAGATCAGCCGGGTGTCGCAGGCACTGTCGGAGGCGATGGATCGAACCCCGGCACGGACGCGCCACCGGTTGATGATGTTGATCGTCGCGTGCGGATTACGGTAGCCCGGCACCACCACGGCCTCGGAAGCGCCGTCACCGTTCCCGACGAGCGTGCGAGACCAGTGCCGGTTCAACCACTCACCCCAGGCCAGGGCAGCGGCCCCGCCCATTACCAACCCCCACGCTGATCGCATGCAACGAGTCTAGGAGGCCTCGGCACCGAGCAGCGAAGCCTCCAGCCACACCACAAACGACGCGTTCCTTGCAACGAAGCAGGCCTCAGTGCGACCCGAGATGGTCCGAGTGCGCTCGGGTGTCGGTGCTGCCGTGGTGGCACGCCCATCACCGCATCTGGTGCCCAATGAGAAGGGCGCGCTCGTGGCGGCCGCGGCGATGCCGGAGACACCGCCCGGCTTCGGCGCCCGTGCCGCCGCCGTGCTCGGTGATCTCGGGTGCGGGGAAGCGGAGTTGAAGCGCGTGGGAGACGGCGGCGGAGCTGGTGGACGAGGTGCGGGGCGTCGTCGAGGGCTGATGCCGGGGACGGTCCGGCGGGGGCAGCACGTGTCGTACGGGCCTACCCGTACGGACCTTCCCGTACAGGCCTCCCGTACGGGCCTTCGTACGGGCTCCGCACAGGCTCCGCACGGGCCTCCTCAGTGGGGACGGGCTTCCTCAGTGGGGACGGGCTTCCTCAGCGGCTGATGCCGACCGCATGGCCGTAGGTCTGCGGGTCGTTCACGAAGTCGAGCATGGCGCGGGCCACGTCGGCGCGGGTGATGACGTCGCCGGCCGGGCCGGCCTCGACGGCGTGGCGGTAGCGGCCCTCGCCGGGCTTGTCGAGCAGGCGGGGCGGGCGGACCGCCGTCCAGTCGAGAGCGCTGTCGCGCAGTACGGTCTCCATCCGTTCCAGGTCGGTGTAGAGCTCCTTGAGGGCCGCCCACAGAAGGGGGCCGAACAGTCGGCGGGTGAGGAACGACTGACCCGTTCCGGTGCGGTTGAGCGGGGCCGCGCTGACCACGAGAAGACGTCGTACGCCGGTGGCGGTCATCGCCTCGACGAGTGCGCGGGCCGAGGTGGAGGCGGGCCGCAGCGGGTCGTGCCGGCCGGCCTGGCCGATGCCGGAGAGCACCGCGTCGGCGCCGCCGACCACCGCCTTGACGGACGCGGCGTCGAGCGCGTCCGCGCGGACGACCGTCAGACGCTCATGCCGCTCGGTCAGCTTCTGCGGGCTGCGCAGCGCGGCGGTCACCTCGTGGCCGTCGGCCAGGGCGTGGGTGACGAGCTGTCGGCCGACGCCGCCCGACGCACCGAGAACGGTGAGTTTCATGATCTCTCCTGGGGACGGCAAAAGGTGAGTGAGTACTTACCCACCAGTGTGGGTGAGTGTTCACTCACCTGTCAACGTAGACTCGAGCCATGACCCGAGACGCCGCCGCTCCGCTGACCGGAGGCGCCCTGACGCGCTCCCGCATCCTCGACGCCGCCGCCGCGCTGCTGACGACCGTGGGCCTGACCCGTACGACGACGAAGCAGATCGCCAGGGAAGCGGGCTGTTCCGAGGCGGCGCTGTACAAGCACTTCCGCAGCAAGGAGGAGATCTTCGTCCGGGTGCTGCACGAGCGGGTACCGCAGTTCTCGGACGTGCTGGAGCCGCTGTCCGGCTGCGCGGGCGACGAGCGCGGGCCGGCCGAGCACCTCACCGCGGTGGCGCTGGCCGCCGTCCGGTTCTACCGCCGGGCCTTCCCGATGGCCGGGTCGCTGTTCGCCAGCCCCGAGCTGCTGGCGACTCACCGCCGCAAACTGCACGAGCTCGGTACCGCCGGGCCGCAGAACGCCACCCAGCATCTGGCCGGCTACCTGGCCGCCGAGCAGGCGCTGGGCCGGGTCTCGTCCGGCATCGATCCGCACGCGGCGGCCACGCTGCTCATCGGGGCCTGTTTCCACCGTGCCTTCCTCGACCTGTTCTTCGGCGCCGAGGCGCCGGCCGGGGCCCTGCTTCCGGAAGACGAGGAGGAGTTCGCGACGGAGACCGTACGTGCGCTGCTCGACGGCCTCACCCCGCCGGCGTCGGACAGCAGGCTCTGAAGGGTCTCCCTGCCGGTCACCCCTTGTGGCCCGTCACCCGCACGCCTCCGCCGGGAACAGGGTGTCCTCCGTCCGTTCGAAGGCGAGCAGGCGGCGCTTGCGGTCGAGGCCGCCGCCGTAGCCGGTGAGGCTGCCGTTGGCGCCGACGACGCGATGGCAGGGGACGATGATGCCGACCGGGTTGCGGCCGTTGGCCAGACCGACCGCGCGGGCCGCCGTCGGGACACCGAGGCGTTCGGCGAGCTGCCCGTACGAGAGGGTCTCGCCGTACGGGATGGCGCACAGCGCCGCCCAGACGCGGCGCTGGAAGGGCGTGCCGCGCAGTGCGAGCGGCAGGTCGAAGGTGGTCAACTCGCCGCGGAAATAGGCCCGGAGCTGGGCGATCGCCGCGGCGAACGGCGGCCCTCCGGGGTCCGCCGGATCGCCGAAGGTCTCCTGGGGCGGGCGGTGGCGCTGGTCGGTCATGTAGAGGCCGGTGAGGGCCTCGCCGGTGGCGACCAGGGTGAGCGGCCCCACCGGGGTGTCGTCCAGGACCGTGTGGGTGAGGGGCGCGTCGGGCGCGGGGGTGTGAACTGCCATGGCTGCGGCCTCAGTTCGTCGGAAGGTGGTTGATGGGGTGGTCGTCGGTCGCCCAGAGGTACTGGACCGCGTAGGCGCGCCAGGGGCGCCAGAGTGCGGAGTGCCGGGTGAGGGCCGCCGGGGTGTGCGGCAGGCCGAGCCCGGCGGCCGCCCGGCGCAGCCCGAGGTCGGTCGGCGTGAAGGCGTCCGGGTCGCCGAGCGCACGCATGGCGACGCATTCGACGGTCCAGGGGCCGATGCCCGGCAGCCCCGCGAGCTGGGCACGGGCCTCGTCCCGGTCGCTGCCGACGCCCAGTTGCAGCGCGCCGGAGCCGAGGGCGGCGATGACACCGGTGAGGGTGGCCCGGCGGGTACGGGGCATCGCCAGCGACTCCGGGTCAAGCCCGGCGAGAGCGGCGACGGACGGAAAGAGGTGGCTGAGGCCACCGCCCGGGTCGTCGACGCGTTCGCCGTGCGCACGGACCAGCCGTCCGGCGTGGGTGCGGGCCGCCGCCGTGGACACCTGCTGGCCGAGGACGGCGCGGACCGCGAATTCCTCGGCGTCGACCGTACGCGGAACCCGTCGTCCCGGCGCCTTGTCGACGAGCGGCGCCAGCAGCGGGTCCACACGGAGCAGCCCGTCGACGGCCTCCGGGTCCGCGTCGAGGTCGAGCATCCGGCGGCAGCGGGCAATGGCGCCGGCCAGATCGCGCAGATCGGTGAGGGAGAGACGGCAGTCGATGTGGTCGGGGCGGGGTGCGAGGGCGACGATGCCGTGCCCGTAGGGGAGGCGCAGGGTCCGGCGGTAGGCGCCGTCGCGCCACTCCTCGACCCCGGGGACCGCGGTGGCGGCGAGGTGGCCGAAGAGGTTGTCGGGGTTCAGCGGCTGCCGGAAGGGGAGCCGCAGCGCGAGCGAACCGGGCGCCGCCGCGCGGGGCCCTGGCCTGGCCCGCTGCCGCAGCTCCGTCGGGGACAGCGCGAAGACCTCCCGCACCGTCTCGTTGAAGGTACGGATGCTGGCGAATCCGGCGGCGAAGGCGACATCGGCCATCGGCAGGGCGGTGGTCTCCACCAGGAGCCGGGCGGTCTGCGCGCGCTGGGCGCGGGCCAGGGCGAGCGGCCCCGCCCCCAGCTCGGCCAGCAGCTGGCGCTCTGTCTGCCGGGTGCTGTAGCCGAGCCGGGTCGCGAGCCCGGGGACACCCTCACGGTCGACGATGCCATCGGCGATCAGCCGCATGGCGCGGGCGACGAGGTCGGCCCGCTCGTTCCACTCGGGAGAGCCCGGGCTGGCGTCCGGGCGGCACCGCTTGCAGGCCCGGAAGCCGGCCTGCTGGGCGGCGGCCGCGCTCGGGTAGAAACGCATGTTCTCCGGCTTGGGCGGCACCACGGGGCAGCTGGGACGGCAGTAGATACGGGTGGTGAGCACGGCCGTGTAGAACCAGCCGTCGAAGCGGGCATCCTTGGACTGCACGGCGCGCAGACAACGCTCGGTGTCGGTGTGCATGACCTCAGGATTGCTCAGTCGGCGGCATCCGGCTGGCGAGAATCCGACATCAACGTCGGGCCACCAGGGACGGCGCGGGTCACCCGGGCCGCCCCTCGGCATTCACTTCCCGGCGAACCGGTCGAGCGCGCCGATCACCTGGTCACGCGTCGCCTCGCTCCCCTTGTGCCCCGCGTCAGGAATGACGGTCAGCCGGGCGTCGGGCCAGGCGCGGGCCAGCTCCCAGGCGGTGTGCAGCGGGCTTCCCATGTCCTGACGGCCATGGATCAGCACACCCGGAATGCCTGCCAGCCGCCCGGCGTCACGCAGCAGGGCGCCCTCCTCCAGCCATGCGCCGTGCGAGAAGTAGTGCGAGCAGATCCGGACCAGGGCCATCCGGGCCGCCGCGGGCCGGTCCCCGTAGGGGTTGGCGGCGCCGTACGGCTCCAGGGAGAGCACCGTGTCCTCCCAGGCGCACCAGTCGGCGGTGGCGCGCTCGCGCACCGCCGGGTCGGGGTCCGCCATCAGGCGGGCATACGCCCCGACGATGTCGTCGTCCCGCCCCACTCCCGGAGCACCGGCGAGGAAGCGTTCCCACGCCTCCGGGAAGAACCGGCCGACACCCCGGTAGAGCCAGTCGGTCTCCGAACGCCGGGTCATGGTGACACTGGGGATGACGATCTCCGACACGCGCTCCGGGTGCCGCTCCGCGTACGCCAGGATCAGCGTCGAGCCCCACGATCCACCGAACAGCAGCCAGCGGTCGATGCCCAGGTGCACCCGCAACTGCTCGATATCGGCGAGCAGATGGGCCGTCGTGTTGTGCCGCATGTCCGTGGCCGGATCACTGGCATGCGGGGTGCTGCGTCCGCAGCCGCGCTGGTCGAAGAGGACGACGCGATAGCGGTCGGGGTCGAAGTACCGGCGCGCGCCCGTACTGCACCCCGACCCCGGCCCGCCGTGGACGACCAGTGCGGGCTTCCCCGCCGGGTTGCCGCAGACCTCCCAGTACACGAGGTTGCCGTCACCGACATCGAGCATGCCCGTGTCGTGCGGTTCGATCGGAGGGTATGGCTGCGTCATCAGCCCGCCTTCGCCGTCGGGTTCACCGTCACCGTCACCTTCGCCTCATCGCCGTCTTCGTCGCGTTCTTCGGGCTCGTCTTCTTCGTCGTCCTCGGCCCCGCCTGTGTCGTCTTCTTCGTCGTCTTCGGCCTCGCCTGCGTCGTCTTCCCCGTCCCTGTCCCCGCCCCCGTCCCCGTCATCGTCCCCGTCATCGTCCCCGCCTGCCGGTCGCCGGAGCACAGGCAACGGCGTGTGCACCTCCGGCCCCGGCGGCTTGGGTGTCAGCGCGTCTGCTCGGCGAAGGCCGCATACGCGCGCTCGTCGAAGAGGACGAAGCGCACCTCTTCCACGGCCGTGTCCGCGTCACGCACCGTCTCGACGGCGATGCGGGCGGCGTCCTCCATCGGCCACCGGTAGACGCCGGTGGAGATGGCCGGGAACGCGACCGTCCGGGCGCCCAGTTCGTCGGCGATCCGCAGCACTTCGCGGTAGCAGGAGGCCAGCAGGCCGCTGCGGTCCTCGCTGTCGGAGTGGACCGGGCCGACGGTGTGGATGACCCAGCGGGCCGGCAGCCGGCCGGCGGTCGTGGCGACGGCCTGGCCGGTGGGCAGGCCGCGACCGTAGTGGGAGGCGCGCAGTGCGCGGCACTCGGCGAGGATCTCCGGGCCGCCGCGCCGGTGGACCGCGCCGTCGACTCCCCCGCCGCCCAGGAGTGAGGAGTTGGCGGCGTTGACCACGGCGTCCACGGATTGTTCGGTGATGTCGCCCTGGATGAGGGTGAGTGTGGGGCTCATGCTGTCCGAGCCTACGGAGAGGCGTACGGCGCGGCCACTCGATTCAGCGGCGGTTCGCGCGCAGCCGTCGCCAGACCGTCTTGGCGGCGTAGTGGCCGGACATGCCGTGGACGCCGGGGCCGGGCGGGGTGGCCTGGGAGCAGAGGAAGACGGCGGGGTGGGCGGTTTCGTAGGGGACGCGGGCGAGCTTGGGGCGGATGAGCAGCCGCAGGCCCGCCGCCGAGCCGGTGGCGATGTCGCCGCCGACGTAATTGGCGTTGCGGGCGGCGAGTTGGGGCGGGCCGGCGACCGCGCGGGCCAGGACGAGGTCGCGGAAGCCGGGGGCGAAGCGCTCGATCTGCCGCTCCACGGCGTCGGTGGCGTCGCCGTCCCAGCCGTTGGGGACATGGGCGTACGCCCAGAAGGTGTGCTTGCCCTCGGGGGCCCGGGTGGGGTCGATCAGGCTGGGCTGAGCGGTGATCAGGAAGGGGACGGAGGGGGCCCGGCCGTCTGTGGCGGCGTTCAGCGCGGCGGAGATCTCGCCGCTGGTGGGGCCGATGTGGACGGTGCCGGCGCGGTGGGCCTCCTCGGCCGTCCATGGCACCGGGCCCGACAGGGCGTAGTCGACCTTGAAGACGCCGGGGCCGTACTTCACCTCGCGGTAGGCGTTGCCCAGGCCCGCGATCCGGGCGAGCGCGGTCGGTGAGGTGTCGAAGACATAGGCGCGGGCCGGCGGCAGGTCGTCCAGGCGCTTGACCTCGAAGTCGGTGTGCACCACGCCGCCATGGGCGCGCAGCAGACCGGCGAGCGCGTCGGAGATGGCCTGGGAGCCGCCGCGCGCCACCGGCCAGCCCTTGGCGTGTGCGGCGAGCGCGAACATCAGGGCCATGCCGGAGGTGCCGAAGCTGCCGAGCGGGGCGTTGGCGTGCGCCGCGAGCCCGGCCATCAGGCCGCGGGCCTTCTCGTCCTGGAAGCGGCGGTTGAGGAGGGTGACCGGCTGCGCCGCGACCAGGCCGAAGCGGGCGTAGGTCAGCGGGTCCTGCGGCAGGCCGAGCCACTGCGTACGCAGGAAGTCATGGGCCATCGCCTCCCACTTGCCGGTGAAGGGCTCGACGAGCCTGCGGTAGGTGCCGGCGTCGCGCGGTCCGAAGGACATGGCGGTCTCGCCGACGGAGTGACCGAGCACGGCGGCCGTACCGTCCGGGAAGGGGTGCGCCAGGGGGATGTCGGCGTGCAGCCATTCGAGGCCGTAGCGGTCCAGCGGCATGGCGGAGAAGGCGGGCGAGCCGGCGCCGGTGGGGTGCACCGCCGAGCAGGGGTCGTGGCGGAAGCCGGGGAGGGTCAGCTCCTCGGTACGGGCGCCGCCGCCGATGGTGTCGCGGGCTTCGAAGACCTCCACGGACATGCCGCGGCGGGCCAGTTCGACGGCCGCCGTCAGGCCGTTGGGTCCCGCCCCGATCACCACGGCATCGAGCATCCTCGGCACCTGCGCCACTCCCCTCAAGTCCGACCCTCGTCGGTGAGGGTCAGTTGGCGGCTGCCAGCAGTCCGAGGATACGCCGCGCAGTTGCGGTGTCCCGCGCCGCGGTGAAGGGCAGCGCATTGCCGCCTTCGATACGGAACGGCTGCCCGGCGACCGTGCCGCTCGCGCCGCCGGCCTCCTGGACCAGCAGCAGCCCGGCCGCGTGATCCCAGGCGTTTTCCCAGCTGAAGGCCGTGGCGTCGATCTCGCCGCGGGCTACGTGCAGATATTCCAGGCCCGCCGAGCCACAGGGGCGGGGGGCGATACCGCCGGTCTCCAGGGCGGCGAGCACCCGCTTCTGGTCGTCGTTGGTGAAGTCGTAGTGGGAGGTGGCGACATCGAGGACCGCACCGGACGACGGGCTGCCGGCCTGGAGCAGTACGCCGTTGAGCCGGGCGCCGGAGCCGCGGCGGGCGACCGCCATCAGGCCGAGCGCGGGGGCGTACGTCCAGGAGGCCAGCACCTCGCCGCGGTGGGCGAGCGCGACGAGCGTGGCGAAGCCTGGGTCGCCGTGAACGAACTGGCGGGTGCCGTCGACCGGGTCGACGATCCAGACGGGGGCGTCGCCGTGCAGCGCGTCGAGCACAGCGGGGTCGGCGTGCACCGCCTCCTCGCCGACCACCCGGGAGCCGGGCAGCAGGTCCGTGAGCGCGGCGGTGAGGTGCTCCTCGGCGAGCCGGTCGGCGACCGTGACGAGGTCGTGCGGCCCGCTCTTCTCGACGATCTCCTCGGCGGCGAGCTGCCGGAAACGAGGCATGATCTCGTCGGCCGCGGCGCGGCGGACGGCGGCCTCGACGGCGGCCAGGTCCAGCTCCGAGAGGTCGAACGGCGGGGCCTCAGGAGCGGCGGGCGCGGCCGATGCGGCAGCGGTGGGGGCAATCGGGGTAATCGCGGTATCTCCCGAATCTTGGGTACGAAGTGCTTCGATCATGTATCCATCGAACCACGAGCCACTGACACGGCGGCTGGACTCAAGGTGAAATCCGGATGCCGCGGAGGACACGGGGCAGGACGGCAGGTCAGGGCGCCCCGGGGCCCGGCGGAGCCGTCCAGCCCCCACAGCGGGCAGCCCGTCCCCCACCGCCCGGCGGAGCCGTCCGGCCCCACCGGCGGGCTCCCGCGCCCCCAGCGCCCGGCGGCGCCCCTCAGCGTCCGACCGCGTACCCCTGCATCCCCCGCGGATTGGCGGCGGCCGACAGCACCCCGGTCTCCGGGTCCCGCGCCACCGCGCAGAGCCGCCCCTCGGACCAGGCGTCACCCACCGTGACGTGATGGCCACGCCGGCGCAGCTCGTCGATGACCTCGTCGCCGATGCGGGACTCCACGGTCACGCTCCCCGGCCGCATCCCGCGCGGGAAGAAGGATCCGGGGAACGAGTCGTTGTGCCAGTTCGGGGCGTCGACGGCGCCCTGCAGGTCGAGGCCGCCGCGGACCGCCCCGCGCAGCGCCACGGCCAGGAAGAAGTGGACCTGCCATTGGTCCTGCTGATCGCCGCCCGGCGTACCGAAAGCCATCACGGGGACCCCGTCGCGCAGTGCGAGGGACGGGGTGAGGGTGGTGCGGGGGCGGCGTCCCGGGGTGAGGGAGTTGGGCAGGCCCTCCTCCAGCCAGGCCATCTGCAGCCGGGTGCCCAGCGGGAAGCCGAGCGCCGGGACGACCGGGTTGGACTGCAGCCAGCCGCCCGAGGGGGTGGCGGAGACCAGGTTTCCCCAGCGGTCGACGACATCGATATGGCAGGTGTCGCCCCGGGTGGCGCCGTTCCGGTCGACCTCGGGCGCGGCATCCGCCGGCCCACCGCCGGGCGGGACCTGCGCCGCGGCGCCGCGCGCGACGGTCGGCTCACCGGCTCCGCTGCCGGAGACACCCATCGCGTCGAAGCCGTCCTCACCCGTCGCTGCCGCCACCGCATGCTTGCTCAGCCGCGGGGTGCGGCCGTCCGGGCTGCCGGGCCGCAGCTCGTGGGAGGCCCGCTCCCCGATGAGGGCCCGGCGGGCGGCGTTGTACCCGTCGCCGAGGAGGGTGCCGAGCGGCACCTCGTCGGCGTCGCCGTACCAGGCCTCGCGGTCGGCCATCGCCAGCTTGCAGCCCTCGATGAGCAGATGCACGTAGTCGGCGCTGCCGTACGCAGGCAACTCGTCGGGCAGCAGGGCGAGTTGCTGGAGGAAGGCGGGGCCTTGGGACCAGCCGCCCGCCTTGGCGACGGTCCAGCCGTTCCAGTCGTGGGTGACGGGTGGCTCGTAGCCGGCGGCGAAGGCGGCCAGGTCGTCGCCGGTGAGGGTGCCCGCGTGGCGTTCGCCGGAGGTGTCCATGGCCGGGCGGGCCGCGAAGTCGGCGAGCGCCGTGCCGATGAAGCCTTCGCGCCAGATACGGCGGGCGGCATCGATCTGCGCCGCACGGTCCGCCGACGCGGCCTCCGCCTCCGCGAGCAGCCGGCGCCAGGTGGCCGCCAGCGGCCGGTTCCTGAGCAGCCCGCCGGGAGCGACGGGCCGGCCGTCGGGGAGGTAGATCTCGGCGGAGGAGGTCCACTCCGTCTCGAAGAGCGTGCGGACCGCCTCGACGGTCTCACCGATCCGTTCGACGGCGGGGTGGCCGTGCTCGGCGTAGCCGATGGCGTACCGCAGCACCTCGGCGAGGGACTTGCTGCCGTGGTCGCGCAGCAGCAGCATCCAGGCGTCGAAGGCGCCGGGGACCGCGGCGGCCAGCGGCCCGGTGCCGGGCACCAGGTCGAGGCCGAGCGCGGTGTAGTGCGCCACGCTCGCGCCGGCCGGAGCCGGGCCCTGCCCGCACAGCACCTGCACGGGCCCGCCGGCGGGCGCCAGGATGATCGGCACCTCGCCCGCCGGACCGTTGAGATGCGGCTCCACCACATGCAGCACGAACCCGGCGGCCACGGCCGCGTCATAGGCGTTGCCGCCGTCCTCCAGGACAGCCATCGCGGACTGGGACGCCAGCCAGTGCGTGGTGGAGGCCATCCCGAAGGTGCCTTGGAGGGTCGGGCGGGTGGTGAACACGGGGGACTCCTCTGTCTGGCGGGGTGCGGTACGGGTGCGACGGGCGAAGCGGACGCGGTGGACGGGGTGAGGTGGGTGCCGTGGCGGACGGGCGGCCGGGCTCTTCGCGGAGGGGCGTACGGCCCGCGAAGACGGGCAGACCGTATGCCCCATACAACCACCGGGCAAGACGCCCGGTCCGCCCTGGCCGTAGGCTCGTGCCATGGCCATGCACCGCACCGCGCTCCCCCGCTCCGCCTCGGGCGTCCGGTGGGACGGGCTGGCGCTGCGCGTCGATGGACCGTCCCGCCCACCATTGCGCGCCGAAGTCGCCGACGGGCGGCGGCTGGTGCTGCTCCAGGGGGACGGGGTGGTGCTGCTGGCGCGGCAGCGCGTCACCCATCGCGGGGTGCACTATGCGCGCACCGGCCGGTACGTGTCGCCGGTGCCTGCCTTGCGCGCCGATATGGCCCGCAGGTACCGGGAGGCCTGCACGGATGACGACGCCTGGAGCGCCCGCTGGGCCCATCACTTCGCGAGCGCACTGCGGGAGAGCGGCAACGGGCCGCTCCACGACGGGAATTGGCAGCTGCGGCCCGGCATGTCCCCCTACGCGGTCGACGCCTACTGGGAAACGCCGGCCCGGCACGACCCGGACCGCGGCCATATCGCCTGGTTCAGCGGAAGCCCGGCGCACGACAGCCGCGACATCCTGCCGCTGCGCCCGCTGTCCGCACCGGACGCGCCACGGGTGAAGGCGTGCCGTCGCCAGTACCGCGAGGGTGTGCTGCCACCCGTGGTGCTGTGGGGGATCAGCGCGCTCGACACCTGGGTGGTGCTGGACGGCCATGACCGGCTCGCGGCCGCGCTCGCCGAGGACGGCCGTCTGCCCGTGCTGCGGCTGGACCGCGAGGGGCTCCCCGAGTGGCACACCGCCCTTGCGCAACCGGACCTTCGCGCCTACGAGGAGCGCCTTGCCCACCTCCAGCGGCAGCGGAACGCCGGAGATCCGCTTGCGCCGAACAAGATCGCAAACGAGGGCCGGCGTCTGGCGCAAAAGCTGGAGCGCGCGGGGTCCGGCTCTTCTCCCACCCGTGGCTGGCCGCTGGCCGGCGGCGCCGCCGCCTGGGACGCACTCGCCCGGCAGCACGCCCCCGGCTGGCTGCCGGACACCGATGTCTGACGCACCGTCGGAACGGCGAACCGGCGGCGGTCCCCGCCCCAGCAGCCCCCGGCACCCGCACCCGCACCCGCACCCGCACCTGCACCCGCACCGCAGCAGCCACAGCACCCTGCGCGCCTCCGCCCAAACCTCCTCGCCCTCCCCCGCGCCGCTGCGTACCCTCGCCCCATGACCGGCACCGACACGCCCCCCGCTCAGCCTCCTCGGCGCCCGCTCGTCGCGATCCTCACCGGAGCGGGCATCTCCACGGACTCCGGGATCCCCGACTACCGCGGGCCGAACGGGCTGTGGCGGCGGGACCCGGAGGCGGAGAAGCTCGTCACCTACGACACGTATATGGGCGATCCGGAGATCCGGCGGCGGTCGTGGCGGATGCGGCAGCGGAGCCCGGCGTTCCGGGCGCAGCCGAATGCCGCGCATGAGGCGGTGACCCGGCTGGAGCGGTCCGGGACGCCGGTGCGGGTGATCACTCAGAACGTGGACGGGCTGCATCAGCTCGCCGGGATGCCCGAGCGCAAGGTGCTCGAACTGCACGGCACCGTACGGGCGGTCAGCTGCACCCGCTGTCATGCGCGGTCGTCGATGGAGGAGGCCCTGGCCCGGGTGGCCGCGGGCGAAGCCGATCCGGCGTGTCTGGTGTGCGGGGGGATCCTGAAGTCGGCGACGGTGATGTTCGGCGAGCGGCTGGACCCGGAGGTGCTGGGTACGGCGCTGGGGGTGGCGAAGGCGGCGGAGATCTTCTTCGCGGTCGGAACGACGCTGCAGGTGCAGCCGGCGGCCTCGCTCGCCGGGGTGGCCACGGAGCACGGCGCCCGGCTGGTCATCGTCAACGCCGAGCCGACACCGTACGACGAGCTCGCCGACGAGGTGATCCGCGAACCGATCGGCAGTGCGCTGCCGCGGCTGCTGGCGGGGCTGGCGGAGCCCGCATGAGACACGGTGGCGGCGGTTTCGGCGGGAAGGCGAGCGGCGTGCGGGGCACACACCACGGTGAGTACAAGGTGCCGGGCGGCAAGCTCGTGGTCGTCGATCTCGTGGTGGCGGACGGGGTGTTGCGCGGGGTCCGGGTCGCCGGGGACTTCTTCCTGGAGCCGGACGAGGCGCTGGACACCATCAACGGTGCGCTGGAGGGAGCGCCGGCCGACACGGATGCGCGGGGTCTGGCGGCGCGGATCGAGGCGGCGCTGCCCGCCGGCGCAACGCTGCTCGGGTTCAGCGGCGAGGCGGTGGGCATCACCGTCCGAAGGGCGGTCGCGGAGGCCGCCGAGTGGACCGATTTCGACTGGCAGATCATTCACGAGGGTCCGCAACCCCCGTCGCTGCACATGGCGTTGGACGAGGTACTGACCGGCGAGGTCGCGGCGGGGCGGCGGTCACCGACACTGCGGGTGTGGGAGTGGGACCGGCCCGCGGTGATCATCGGCAGCTTCCAGTCGCTGCGCAACGAGGTCGACGAGCGGGGCGCCGAGCGGCACGGCGTGACGGTCGTACGGCGCATCAGCGGCGGCGGCGCGATGTTCGTCGAGCCGGGGAACACCATCACCTACTCGCTGTGTGTGCCGGAGTCGCTGGTGCAGGGGCTGTCCTTCGCGGAGAGCTATGCGTATCTGGACGACTGGGTGCTGACGGCGCTGGGCGATATGGGGATCACGGCCTGGTACAAGCCGCTCAACGACATTGCCACGGACGCCGGGAAGATCGCGGGGGCGGCACAGAAGCGCATCGTCGCGGGCACCGGGGCGGTGCTGCACCACGTGACCATGGCGTACGACATCGACGCCGCGAAGATGGTCGAGGTGCTGCGGATCGGCCGGGAGAAGCTGTCGGACAAGGGAATCGCCAGCGCCGCGAAGCGGGTGGACCCGCTGCGGCGGCAGACCGGGCTGCCCCGCGCCGAGGTCATCGAGCGGATGATCGCGTCGTTCCGGGCGCGCTACGGCGGGTCGGACGGCGCGGTCTCGGACGCGGAGCTGGCCAGGGCGCGCGAGCTGGCGGCGGGCAAGTTCAGTTCCCCCGAGTGGCTCGCCCGGGTCCCGTGACCATCAGCAGCGTGTAGAGCGTCAGCGCGGTGGCCAGGCCCACCGCCCAGCCGTAGTCGGCCAGGGGTTTGAGGAAGGGGATCAGCCCGTCGGCGGGGAAGGGGCCCTTGCCGGGCTGTGAGTACGAGCCGCCCACCGACAGCAGTCCGCCGACGACAAAGGAGAGCACGGCCCGCCAGTTCCAGCCGGCCGTGTACCAGTAGCGGCCGCCGGGGCGGTAGAGGTCGGCGAGGTCGAGGACGGTACGGCGGATGATCCAGTAGTCGGCGATGAGGATGCCGGCGACCGTACCGAGCAGCCCGCCGACCACACCGAGCCAGGTGAAGATGTACAGCTCGGGTGTGGCGGTGAGCTTCCACGGCAGGATGATCACGCCGACGACGCCCGTGATCAGCGCCCCCGTACGGAAGTTGATGAGCTTCGGTGCCAGATGGGCCAGGTCGTACGCGGGGGAGACGACATTGGCGGCGATGTTCACGGAGATCGTCGCGATCAGGACCGTGACCAGGGCGAAGAGCAGACCGAAGACGCTGTCGGACTTGCCGGCCAGCGCGACCGGGTCCCAGATCGGTGCCCCGTACACCGCCTGTGAGCCGGAGGTGACCAGTACGGAGAGCAGAGCGAACGCCGTCATCGTGGTCGGCAGCCCCAGGGACTGCCCCCAGACCTGGGCCCGTTGCCCGGCCCCGAAGCGGGTGAAGTCGGGGATGTTCAGGGACAGGGTCGCCCAGAAGCCGATCATCCCCATGAGGGACGGGAAGAAGACCGGCCAGAAGTGCTCGCCCCAGCCCAGTGCGCTCGGCTGGTCCAGCAGCGGGCCGAACCCGCCCGCCTTGGCCGCCATCCATCCGAGCAGCACCAGCGCGCCGAGCAGGACGAAGGGCGCGGCCCAGTTCTCGAAGCGGCGCAGGGTCTCCATGCCCCGGTGGATGATGGCGAGTTCGACGGCCCAGAAGACCAGGAAGCAGAGCCAGAGGGTCCAGGGATAGCCGCCGATGGACGCCGCCTTGGCCCACTCACCGCCGACGATCTTGCCCAGCAGGATGTAGATGCCCTGGCCGCCGATCCAGGTCTGGATGCCGAACCAGCAGCAGGCGACGGCGGCCCGCACCAGCGCGGGCAGATTGGCGCCGCGCAGCCCGAACGACGCCCGTGCCAGGACGGGGAAGGGAATCCCGTACTTGGGGCCCGCATGCCCGGTGAGCAGCATCGGGACGAGGACGACGAGGTTCGCCAGCGCGATGGTCAGGACCGCCTGTTTCCAGTCCATGCCGAGCGCGACCAGGCCGGAAGCGAGCGTCCAGGAGGGGATGTTGTGGGCCATGCCGACCCAGAGGGCGGTGAAGTTGTAGGTGGTCCAGCGGCGTTCGGAGAGCGGTACGGGGCGCAGGTCGGCATTGACGTACCGGCCGTGTGCCGGGATGGCGTCCGGTGCCGGTTCGACGCGGCCGTCCGGGGCGGTGAGCTGGCCCGGTGGCGCTATGGGGAGCTCCGGCGGCACGGGTGAGGGGGTCGCGGACATACGGGGCCTTTCGTCCGGGTGCGGGCCGCCGGGTGGCCGGGCGGCGCAGCGTGTCATCGGTGTGGCGACCGGCCTGCCGGCCGGCCGTCACGACCGCTGGGGCACTCTCGGGCCGCAACGCCGAAGGCGGTGTGCACCGCCCCGTACCAGCGCCCGTTCAGTCGGCGAACGCGGGGAGGATCTCGGTTCCGTAGGCGTCGAGGGTGGATTCCTTGGCGTCGTGCATGGCGTAGAGCGCGAACTGGTCCACGCCCAGCTCCTTGAGCTGTTGCAGCCGGTCGAGGTGCGCGGAGACCGGGCCCAGCAGACAGAAGCGGTCGACGATGGCGTCCGGGACGAAGGCGGTGTCCGGGTTGTCGGCCCGGCCGTGGTGGGAGTAGTCGTAGCCCTCACGGGACTTGATGTAGTCGGTCAGCTCGTCCGGGACCATGCCGGAGTGCTCGCCGTAGCGTGTGACGAGGTCGGCGACGTGGTTGCCGACCATGCCGCCGAACCAGCGGCACTGCTCGCGGGCGTGAGCGAGGTCGTCGCCCACATAGGCGGGGGCGGCGACACAGATGGTGAGTTCGGCCGGGTCGCGTCCGGCGTCCGCGGCGGCCTTCCGTACCGCCTTGATCATCCACTCGGTGAGGAAGGGGTCGGCGAGCTGGAGGATGAAGCCGTCGGCCAGCCGGCCCGTCATGGCCAGGGCCTTGGGGCCGTAGGCGGCCATCCACACCGGCAGCTTGCCGTCCTTGATCCAGGGGATCCGGACCTGGTGGCCGCCGATGTCCGCCGCCCGGCCCTCGGCCAGATCGCGGATGGCCCCGATCGCCTCGCCCAGCCGGGCGAGGGTGTTGGGCGGCCGCCCGGCCACCCGCATCGCGGAGTCGCCGCGGCCGATGCCGCAGACGGTGCGGTTGCCGTACATCTCGTTGAGGGTGGCGAAGGTGGAGGCGGTGACCTCGGGGGCGCGGGTGGAGGGGTTGGTGACCATCGGGCCGACGATCAGCCGCTCGGTGTGTTCCAGGATGCGGCTGTAGAGGACGAACGGTTCCTGCCACAGCACGGTCGAGTCGAAGGTCCAGCCGTAGCGGAAGCCGTTGCGCTCGGCACGGCGCATCAGGGACACGACGGCGGAGGAGGGCGGGTCGGCCTGCAGAACAACTCCGAAGTCCACGGCGGCGCTCCTTAAATGAGGTACTGACATGTGCCACGCGGGATGTACTGGCCGTGGCCCGCGTGCCCGGTGAACTCCCGCCGGTCGATGACGAGTTCGCCCCGCGAGAGGACCGTTTCGACCTGGCCGGTGAGCTGTTTGCCCTCGTACGCCGAGTAGTCGACGTTCATGTGGTGGGTCTCGGCCGAGACGGTCTGCTGCGCGGTGGGGTCGTAGATGACGAGGTCGGCGTCGGCGCCGGGGGCGATGGTGCCCTTCTTCGGGTAGAGGCCGAACATCCGGGCCGGAGAGGCACAGGCGATCTCGATCCAGCGCCGGCGGCTGATCCGGCCCTCCACGACGGCCTGGTGGAGGAGGTCCATCCGGTTCTCCACACCGGGCATCCCGTTGGGGATCTTGGAGAAGTCGCCGCGGCCGAGTTCCTTCTGCCCCTGGAAGCAGAAGGGGCAGTGGTCGGTGGAGACCACCTGGAGGTCGTTGGTGCGCAGCCCGCGCCACAGGGCCGCCTGGTGCTCACGGGGCCGCAGCGGGGTGGAGCAGACGTACTTGGCGCCCTCGAAGTCCGGCTCGGCGAGGTTGTCGGTGGACAGGAACAGGTACTGCGGGCAGGTCTCGCCGAAGACGTTCAGCCCCTTGTCGCGGGCCTGGGTGATCTCGGCCAGGGCTTCCTCTGCGGAGACGTGGACGATGTAGAGCGGGGCGCCGGCCACCCGCGCCAGCTGGATGGTGCGGTGGGTGGCCTCGGCCTCGAGGAGGACGCGGCGGACCTCGCCGTGGTAGCGGGGGTCGGTTCGGCCCTCGGCCAGCGCCTGTTCGACCAGGACGTCGATGGCGATGCCGTTCTCGGCGTGCATCATGATCAGACCGCCGTTGCCGGCGGACTGCTGCATGGCGCGCAGGATCTGCCCGTCGTCGCTGTAGAAGACGCCGGGGTAGGCGGTGAACAGCTTGAAGGAGGTGACGCCCTCCGCCACCAGGAGGTCCATCTCCTTGAGGGTGTGCTCGTTCACATCCGAGAGGATCATGTGGAACGCATAGTCGATGGCGCACTGGGCGTCGGACTTGGCGTGCCAGGTGTCCAGGCCGGCGCGGAGCGACTTGCCGCGGGACTGGACCGCGAAGTCGATGATCGTGGTGGTGCCGCCCCAGGCCGCGGCGCGGGTCCCGGTCTCGAAGTTGTCGGAGGAGAAGGTCCCGCCGAAGGGGAAGTCCAGGTGGGTGTGGGCGTCGACGCCTCCCGGGATGACGTATCTGCCGGTGGCGTCGAGGATGCGGTCCGCCGACTCCCCCCAGCTGTCGGCGATGGAGCCGCCGTGCGCGGCGAGGGCGGCGATCCTGCCGTCCTCCACCAGGACATCGGCGTGGATCTCATCGGCGGCTGTGATCACCAGTCCGCCCCGGACGACCGTACGGCTCACCATCCCTGCTCCTTCCACACCAGCGACATCGGCGGCACGGGAAGGCGGAGCTCGACGCGCACCATCTCCTCGGCAGGTCTGCTCCGCTGACGCCACGCCACCACCGGTCTACACCCGTAGATCGCGGTCGAGAAGGAGACCGTAGAAGCATGTCACCCAAGGTGGCAATACCGTGACCGTTAATCAGCGGAGACGTTCGTGTTGCGCCAACGATCAGCTGGACGGTTCAACGCGGCGGCCGGGCGCCGCGGGCGCGGTACGCGCCGGAGGGATGCCGGGGTGGCGCGATGGGCAGATATCCGCCGGTGCCGGCGGGCAGTCCTCGCGAGCGCCACAGCATCCTGGCGGACGGTGCAGAGAGGCGACAGGGCATGGAGCACAGCACACCGTGGGAGTTCTCCGACGACCGGGGGCGCCTCGTGGTGGCCGGGGAACGGCCGTTGCGGATCGTGGCGTACATACAGGCGGGGGCGACGCTGTGGGACCACGGCATACGTCCCGTGGGGCTCTTCGGGTCCCAGCACGACGGCGCCGCCCCCGACGCCGCCAAGGGCGGTGAGCTGCCGCTCGCGGAGATCCCCTACCTGGGTTCGGGGGGCGCTCTGCACCCGGACACCCTGCTGGAGGCCGAACCGGACCTCGTGGTGGCCGTGACCTATGACGGCGAGCAGGTCTACGGCCTGGAGCAGAAGACCGCGCTGGAGCTGGAGACCCATGTCCCGGTCGCCACCGTCGCGGTGGGCCCCGGCCGGAGCCTGGCCGAAGTGCGCGAACGGTTCGCGGCGCTCGCCGGTGCGCTCGGACGGGGCGAACCCCCCGGCAGCGCACGTGAGTTGGATGCCGCGGAGGACACCCTGCGGCAGGCGACCGGTGGGGCCGTACGGCCGCGGGCGCTGGCGCTGTCGCCCGCGGGCCCGGAGCGGGTGCATCTGGCCCGGCCCAGCTCCTGGCCGGATCTGCGGGCGCTGACCGAACACGGCGTCGGGCTGCTGGAACCGGCCGCGGGCGCCGGTGTGAACTGGTCCACGGTCGGCTGGGCGGATGCCGCGGCGATGGACCCGGACATCGTGCTCATGGACGTACGGGCCAACGCCGCCCGGCCCCAGGAACTCCGGGCCGACGAGCACTGGCGCGCGATCGAGGCCCGGGCCCGGCTGCTGCCGTGGAACCCGGAGGCCCCCTGCAGCCGGCGCGCGCACACCCGCTTCTTCACCCTGCTGGCCGACACGGTGCGCGAGTTCGCCGGGACGGAGTGAGGCAGGCCGGGTCCACCGCGGGTGCGCGGGGGCCTCGCTCGCCACGCGGCCCCGCCCCGGCCGCGGCGGTGTCCGCTACGAAGCGGCCGGCATGCCCTGCACCGACCGCAGCGCGTCCGCGAGCAGATCCGCGCCCTCCTCCGCCTCGGCGACGGTCAGCGTCATCGGGGGTGCAATCCGCAGCGAGGCGCCGCCCTGGCCGCCCTTGCCGATCAGCAGCCCGCGTTCCCGGGCGGCCTCCACGACCAGCGAGGCGGCCTCGGGTGAGCGCTCGTCGGTGCCGGGCCGGACCAGTTCGATGCCGATCATCAGGCCGCGGCCGCGCACCTCCCGTACGACATCGAGGCCGGCCGCGACCGCCCGCAGCCGCTCGATAAGCAGGCCGCCGACCCGCCGGGCGTTGCCCTGGAGATCGTGTTCGAGGACATAGCCGAGGTTGGCCAGGCCCGCGGCCATGGTGACCGGGCTGCCGCCGAAGGTGGAAATGGAGTTCGCGGAGAGGGAGTTCATCACCTCGGCGCGGGCCACCACCCCGCCGATGGACATACCGTTGCCGATGCCCTTGGCGAAGGTGAGCAGGTCGGGCGGGCCGTTGTCGGCGTGCGCCTGCCAGCCCCAGAAGTGGTCGCCGGTGCGGCCCCAGCCGGTCTGCACCTCGTCGCTGATCCAGAGGATGCCGTGCCGGGCGAGCACCTCGCGGAACGCGGCGTAGAGGCCGTCCGGTGGCATGGTGAACCCGCCGACGCCCTGGACCGGTTCGGCGATCAGCGCGGCGATACCGCCGGCGGTCTGCTGGAGCATGTCCTCCAGGTCGGCGACGCAGGCCGCGATGTACTCGGCGTCACTCAGCTCCGCGTACGGGCCGCGGCTGCGCACCCCGCCGTGGACATAGAGCGTCTGCAGCGGCGAGAGGCTGGTCGGGGACCAGCTCTGGTTGCCGGTGATGCCGACGGTGGAGAACGACCGGCCGTGATAGCTGTTGCGCATCGCCAGGATCTGGTTGGAGCGGCGGTGCGTGGTGGCCAGCAGCAGGGCCGCGTCGTTGGCCTCCGTACCGGAGGTGGTGAAGAAGACCCGGGCGTCGGGGATGCCGGAGAGCGCCGCGATCCGCTCCGCCAGATCGACCATGGGGCGGGAGAGGTAGAGCGTCGAGGTGTGGATGATGCGGCCGGCCTGCTCGCTGACGGCCTTGGTCACCTCGGGCAGCGCATGGGCCGTCATGGTGGTGAGGATGCCGCCGAAGAAGTCGAGGTAGCGGTTGCCCTCCGCGTCCCAGACGTGGCGGCCCTCGCCGTGGGTGAGTTCGAGGGGCCGCTCGTAGTAGAGGCTGAGCCAGGAGGGCAGGACGGCCTGGTGGCGGGCGTGCAGGCTCGTCGCGTCATGGGGGGCATGGGTCATGGCTGCACCAGCCCGTCGTACGCGTCGGGGCGGCGGTCGCGGTAGAAGGCCCACTGCTGCCGGACCTCGTCGATCAGGGCGAAGTCGAGGTCGCGGATGACCAGCTCCTCCTTGGAGTCGCTGGCGACGTCGCCGACGAACTGGCCCCGGGGGTTGACGAAGTAGCTCGTGCCGTAGAAGTCGTTGTCGCCGTACTCCTCGACGCCGACCCGGTTGATCGCCGCGATGAAGTACTCGTTGGCGACGGCCGCCGCGGGCTGTTCCAGCTGCCAGAGGTAGGCGGACAGACCGCGGGAGGTGGCGGAGGGGTTGTAGACCAGCTGGGCGCCGTTGAGGCCCAACTGCCGCCAGCCCTCCGGGAAGTGGCGGTCGTAGCAGATGTACACGCCGATCTTGCCGACGGCGGTGTCGAAGACCGGCCAGCCGATGTTCCCCGGCTTGAAGTAGTACTTCTCCCAGAAGCCCTTGACCTGCGGAATGTGGTGCTTGCGATAGGTGCCGAGGACCGTGCCGTCGGCGTCGATGACGGCCGCGGTGTTGTAGTAGAAGCCGGACTGTTCGACCTCGAAGACCGGCACCACGATCACCATGCCGGTCTCCCGGGCGAGGTCCTGCATCCGCCGCACGGTCGGCCCGTCGGGCACCGGCTCGGCCCAGCGGTAGTGCTCGGGCTCCTGGACCTGGCAGAAGTACGGAGCGTTGAAGACCTCTTGGAAGCCGATCACTTTCGCGCCCTGCGCGGCCGCCGCTCTGGCGTACTCCTCATGCTTCGCGATCATCGATTCGGTGTCGCCGGTCCAGGTCGCCTGGACCAGTGCGGCACGCACAACATCGGCCATGAGCTGCTCCTTTGTCGATGCGTCAGCCTGCAGCCCGCGCGGGATCTACGCGTGTGGAGGTGACCGTAAGCCCCGCCATGCACCGTGGCAAGACCATCTCTCCGTGGCGCGTCCGGGGCCTCCGGGCGAGGTAGACAGGGAAACTTGCAAGTTTTCCTGTCGAGATTTACGCTGGAGATATGCCGGAAAAGGACCAGGAACGCCTGGCGACGGAGCTGCGCACCACCGTCTCCCTGCTGATGCGCCATCTGCGCGCCGCCTCGCCGCACGGGGAACTCACCCCGACCCAGCGCGCGGTGATCAGCCGGATCGAGACCGACGGCGAGGCCACCATCGCCGCGCTGGCCCGCGCCGAGCTGGTCCGCCCGCAGTCGATGCGGCTGACCGTCGGGGCACTGGAGGAGCACGGCGTCCTCGCCCGCAGCCCGCATCCGACGGACGGCCGGCAGGTGGTCTTCTCGCTCACCGAGGAGGGCCGCCGGATGCTCGCCGTCGTACGTCAGGCCAAGCACAACTGGCTGGCGGAGGCCATCGCCGGCCGGCTGACCCCGGAGGAGCAGCGGACCCTGGAGGCGGCCACCGAACTGATACGGCGGCTGATGCCGGAATGAGCAACCTCTCCGGCCCCGGACCGGGCGGCACACCGGAGGCCGCCACGGCCCCGGCAGCCGTCACCACCCCGCAGGAGACGGGTGGGCCCGCCGTTCCCGGCGCGGCCACCGCCCCCGGCGCGGCCACCGGCTCCGGCGCGGCCACCGGCTCCGGCGCGGCCACCGGTTCCGGCCGTGCCTTCGGCGCCCGGCTGATGGCACCCCTGCTGCTCGGCTCACTGCTGAACCCCATCAACTCGACCATGATCGCCACCGCGCTGGTGGCGATCGGCCAGGACTTCCACGTCGGCGCCGCCGACACCGCCTGGCTCATCTCCGCGATGTATCTCGCCAGCGCGGTGGGCCAGCCGTCGATGGGGCGGCTCGCCGACCGGGTCGGGCCGCGCCGGGTGTTCGCGGCCGGTGCGCTGACCGTCTGCGCGGCCGGCGTCATCGGGGCGCTCGCCCCCACCTTCGCGCTGCTGATCGTCTCCCGGGTCGTGCTCGGGATCGGCACCGCGGCCGCCTACCCCGCCGCGATGGCGGTGCTGCGCGCCGAGTCGGCGCGGACCGGCCGTCCGACGCCCCGGTATGTGCTCGGCCGGCTCTCGCTCGCCGCACTGGGCAGCGCCGCCATCGGCCCCACGCTCGGCGGACTGCTCGCCGCGACGGCGGGCTGGCGCGCGGTGTTCGCCGTCAATATCCCGCTCGCGCTGCTCGCCCTGCTCGGCGCGCTCGCCTGGCTCCCGGCCGACCGGAAGGACGCCCGGCCGGGGCGCGCCGAGCCCGCCTCCGCCTCCCTCGACCCGCTGGGCATCGCGCTGTTCGCCGCGGCGCTCACCTGCGCCATGGTCTTCCTGCTGCGCCTGGCGGACCCGCAGTGGCTGCTGTTGGCGCCGGCCGGAGTGCTCTCGGGCGTCCTGGTGTGGTGGCAGCTGCGCCATCCGGCGCCCTTCATCGACCTGCGGATGCTCGCCCGTAACGGCGCACTGGTGCGCACCTACCTCCGGCAGGGGCTGGCCTATCTCGTCATCTACTGCGTGCTCTACGGCTTCAGCCAGTGGCTGGAGCAGGCGCACGGCGCCTCGTCCCTCCAGGCCGGGCTGATCATGCTGCCGATGTCCCTGGCGGCCGCGGTCTGCTCGATCGTGGGCGCCCGGACGAAGGGCATCCGCGCTCCGCTGACCCTCGCCGCGGCCTGTCTCGCCGTCGGCAGCGCGGTCTTCCTCCTGCTGCACGGCACCGGCCCGCTGGTCGCGCTGCTGTGTGCCGGGGCGCTCTTCGGCATCCCGCAGGGCCTGGCCTCCACCGGCAATCAGGCCGCCGTCTACGCCCAGGCCCCGGCCGACGGCGTGGGCGCGGCCGCCGGGCTCCAGCGCACCGCCCAGTACGTCGGCGCGATCACCGCGTCCGGCCTCCTCGGGCTGCTCTACGGGCAGCGCGCCTCGGACTCCGGGCTGCACGAGATCGCGCTGATCGGCGTCGTGCTCGGCCTGCTGCTGTTCCTCCTGACCCTCGCCGACCGCAGCCTGCGGCCCGGCGCCACCGGGACCGGCGGCTGAAACCGGCCACCGGTCCCCGGCCGCCACGACGGCCGTACCCGCCACACCCGCAATACCTCCACCACCCGTCACCACACAAGGAGCCCCCGTGCCCGCCACCACCCTCGACGCCACGACCGCCCTGGTACTGATCGACCTGCAGAAAGGCATCGCCGGTCTGCCCGGCGCCCCGGTGCCCTCCGCCGAGGTCATCGCGCGTGGCGCGCGGCTGGCCGCCGCGTTCCGTGCCCGCGACCTCCCGGTCGTCCTGGTGAACGTCACGGGCGGCGCCCCGGGCCGTACGGAGTCCGCGGCGCGCGCCGGCAACCCGCCCGCCGACTGGGCGGAGCTGGTGCCCGAGCTCGACCGGCAGCCCGGCGACATCATCGTCACCAAGCAGCAGTGGGGCGCCTTCCACGGCACGAACCTGGATCTGGAGCTGCGCCGCCGTGGGGTGACCCAGGTCGTCCTCGCCGGCATCGCCACCAGCATCGGGGTGGAGTCCACCGCCCGTGCCGCACACGAACACGGTTACCACGTCACCCTCGCCACCGACGCGATGACCGACCTGGACGCCGACGCGCACCGCAACAGCCTGGAGAAGATCTTCCCGCGGCTGGGCGAGACCGGCACCACCGAGGCGATCCTCGCGCTCCTCGGCTGAGGCTCAGGGGCGTACGCCTCGGGGCCGGGCGCCTCAGGGGCGGACGCCATCGAGCCGCGCCGGATGCCCCGCCGGACGCCGCTCGTGCCAGCGCAGATCGTCCTGGAGCTGGGCGGCCAGCGAGATCAGCCGTGGCTCGCCGTGGGCCGGGCCGAGCAGCTGGGCGCCCAGCGGCAGGCCGTCGGCGCTGAAGCCGGCGGGGACGCTCACGCCCGGCCAGCCGAGGACATTCCACGGCCAGGCGTACGGGCAGGCAGCGATCATGGCCTGGTCCGTACGCCAGCCGTTGAGCTTGGCGAGGGTGCCGATGCGCGGGGGCGGAGTGGCGGTGGTCGGCGTCAGCAGGACGTCATAGGGTCCGAACAGCGCGCCGATCCGCCGCTGTTGGCGCTTCTCGGCGGCGCGCGCCCGGCGCAGTACGGGCCCGCCGAGCAGCCGGCCCATCCGCGCCGCCTCCCGCGTACGGCGGTCCAGGAGGGAGCGGTCGGGAACCCGGTCCGCCCACTCCCCCACCCCGGCCGTGGCGCGCGGGACGAAGGCCAGTCCGACCAGCCCGTAGTCCGGTTCCGCCTCCTCCACGAAGTGCCCCAGCCGGGCGAGGGTGCGGGCCACACCGGTCACCGCGTCCCGGACGTCGGGGTGCAGCGGCTTGGGCGTGAAGGTGAAGGCGGCCTTCCACGACAGCGCGATGCGCAGCCGGCCCGGATCGCGGCGGGCGGCCTCGCGCGCCGCGATGGCGGGCGGCCGGTGCAGATCGCCGTCGTGGTTGCCGCTGGCCACGTCCAGCAGCAGCGCCGCGTCCTCGACCGTACGGGCCAGTGGTCCGATGCCGGTGATCCCCTGGAAGGACTCCGGGTCCGGCCAGGTGGAGATGCGGCCGCGCTGGGGTTTGATGCCGACGAGATGGGACCAGGCGGCGGGGATCCGGACCGAGCCGGCGCCGTCGGTGCCGAGCGCGGCGGGTACCAGCCCGGCCGCGACCGCGGCGGCCGAGCCGCCGGAGGAGCCGCCCGGGGTGTGGGCGAGGTTCCAGGGGTTGCAGGTGTTGCCGAACGCCGGTCCCTCGGTGAACGGCCACTGCCCCAGTTCGCAGGCGTTGGTCTTGCCGACGATGATCGCGCCGGCCGCGCGCAGCCGCCGGACGACCTCCGCATCGCGCTCCTTGGACGGGAACTCGCCGGCGCACCCGAACGCGGTGGGCTCGCCCGCCACATCGGTGTCGTCCTTGACCGCGACCGGCACCCCGAGCAGCGGCTGCCGCTCCCCGTCCGCCAGCCTGCGGTCGGCCTGTGCGGCCTCCGCCATCGCCGCCTCGGCCCGTACCCGCCGGAAGGCGTTGACACTGCTCTGGGTGGCCTCGATGCGCGCCAGCGACCGCCGTACCAGCGCGGTCGAGGTCACCCGCCCCTCGGCCAGCGCCCGTGCCTGCTCGGCGAGTCCTTCCCACTCTCCGGCCGTGGCACCGATGTGCCGGGCCGGGGCCGGCCCGGTCTCGCGGTCCTGGCTCTCGTCAACGCTCACGCTGCGTGCCCTCCCTGGAACCGCTCATTCGAACGAACGGTCCCAGGAGGCTAATCGTCACGGCGATGGCCATCAACGATGCCGCGCGGTGCGCCACATCGACGACACACGGACGGCACACAGCGGCCCGCCGTGTTCCGGTCGTGTGACGCACGGCGCGCGAACGAGGGGCGTGACGGCCGGTGCACGCCCGTTACGACCGGTGGACGACCATCGCCGAGCCGCCACCGCGCCGTACCTTCTCGGCCGCGGCCAGCCAGCGGCCGTCCGGCAGCCGCTGCACACCGGTCGCCGCTCCGATCTCCGGGTTCTCCTTGAACGCATGTCCGATCGCTTCGAGTTGCTGACGGACCGGGCTGTTCCACAGGCCGGGTTCGAGCTCGGTCGTCGCGGCGTTGCGCTGGCTGGCGCGCGGTGCGGCAATGGCGTCGACCAGGGGCATTCCGCGGTCGAGGTGGTTCACCAGGGTCTGCAGCACGGTCGTGATGATGGTCGCGCCGCCGGGCGAGCCGAGCGCCAGCACCGGCCGGCCGTGCTGCAGCACGATCGTCGGCGAGATGGACGAGCGCGGCCGCTTGCCGGGGCCCGGGAGGTTGGGGTCGTGGACGGCCGGGTCCGCCGGCGCGAAGGAGAAGTCGGTGAGCTCGTTGTTGAGCAGGAAGCCACGGTGCGGGACGACGATGCCGCTGCCGCCGGTCTGCTCGATGGTCAGGGTGTAGGCGACGACATTGCCCCACTTGTCGGCGACGGTCAGATGGGTGGTGTTCTCGCCCTCGTACGTCGTCGGAACGGCCTTGCCGGCACTGGCGCAGCGCTTCGGATGGCGCGGGTCGCCGGGCGCGAGCGGGCTGGTCAGCGCCTTGTCGTCGCGGATGAGGCAGGCGCGGGAGTCGGCGAACCGCTGTGAGGTGAGGGCCTTGGCCGGTACGTCCTCCTGCGCCGGGTCGCCGACCCAGCGGCCGCGGTCGGCGAAGGCGATCCGGCCGGCCTCCAGATAGCGGTGGAGATACTGTTTCTCGCTCAGCCGGGAGACATCACTCTTCTCCAGGATGTTGAGCGCCTCGGCGACGCTGGTGCCGCCCGAGGAGGACGGCGCGATGCCGTAGACGTCGAGGCCTCGGTAGCGGGTGTGGGTCGGCGCGTGGCGCAGGGCCCGGTAGGCCCGCAGATCGCCCGTGGTCAGCTTGCCGGCCCGCACCTTGCGGGTGGCTCCGGTGCGCACCGGCGGCTTCCGGACGGTGCGGACGATGTCCCGGCCCAGCGCGCCGTCGTAGAGCGCCCCGGTCCCCTTCTTCGCCAACTCGTCGTACGTACGGGCCAGATCGGGGTTCTTCAACGTCGAGCCCACCGCAGGCAGCTTGCCGCCGGGCAGGAAGAGGTCCGCCGTCGCCGGGAAGTCCCGGAAGCGCGCCTCGTTGTCCGCGGTCTGCCGGCGGAAGGTCGGATCGACCGTGAAACCGCCCGCTGCCAGCTGCCGGGCGGGCCGCAGCACCTGCCCCAGGGACCGGCTGCCCCACTTGTGCAGGGCGGTGTCCCAGGTGGCGGGAGTGCCCGGGGTGCCGATGCTCAGCCCGCTGGTGACGGCGTCGGCGAACGGAATCGGGGTGCCGTTCTCCAGGAAGAGGTCCTTGCCGGCGGAGCGCGGGGCGGTCTCCCGGCCGTCGAGGGTGCGGATGGTCCGGGACCTGGCGTCGTAGGACACGAAGTAGCCTCCGCCGCCGATGCCCGCGGAGTAGGGCTCGGTGACGCCGAGGGCCGCGGCGGTGGCGACCGCCGCGTCCACGGCGTTGCCGCCCTTCTTGAGCACCGAGATACCGGCGGCCGAGGCATCCGCGTCGACGCTGGAGACGGCCCCGCCGTAGCCGACGGCGACCGGCGTCTTCTCCGGTGTGGCGGTGGTGGCGCCGTCCTGGGCCGTGGGAGCCGGCCGGGCGGGCGCGGCGGTCCCGGCGGCGGCCGGGACCGCCACCAGGGAGCCGGCCAGCGCGGCGGCCGCTCCCAGGACGGTGAGGCGTCGGGCTCTGCTCATACCGGGGATTCCTCCAAGAGCATGCGCGGGGAGCGGCAGGGGCCGGAGCCTACTCGGCCCAACAGCGCGCCGACAGAGGGCATTTCGCCTGCTGCCGCCCTGATGACGGCAGGGATCAGCCGCCCTTTTCACTACGGATCCGATAGGCCCGTACGGACCGGGACAAGCCGCCCCGCGGCCCCGCCCCGCCCTCGAACACACACCCGGTGAGCCGCTACGCTCCCCGGCCATGGACGACACCCTGCTCCTCCTGACCGTGGCGGCCGTGGCCCTGATCGTGGGCCTGGCGGCCGGCTGGGCCGTGCAATCGGCGACGGTCCGCCGGAAGATGACCCGCGAACAAGGCTTTTTCGGGCTGCCGGACGGTTCGGAGTGTGTGCTGGTCACCCACCGGGACAGCTCGTCGGCCCACTGGAGCATCCCCCGTCATGACGCGCTGGCACTGCTGGGGCTGGCCGCGGTGATCGAGAACTGTGGTGCGCACCCCGAGGTCGCCCCGCACGACACCGGTCTGCAGGGGTTCGGGGCGCGTACCGAGTTCTGCGTCGGCGACCCGACCGCGCACCGCCGGCTGGCGGCCCATCTGGCCAATCTGCTGCCGGGTGTCGCGGTGCAGCCGGGCGACGAGTCCGGCGCGGGCCGCAACACCTTCACGATCAGCGGCTCGACGTACCGGATGGAGCCCGGCGCGGTCGAATATGTCCTGCTGGCCCGCCTGAGGGCCGGTGAGGGCGACCGCCCGGTGTTCCTGGCGGCCGGCCAGCGCCCGGTCACCCACCGGGCCGCGGTCCGCCATCTGGTCCGCAACCGGGCCCGGCTGGCCCGTAAGCACGGCGCGGACGGCCAGTTCTGTCTGCTGCTGAAGGTGGTCAACTCGCAGGCCTACGGGCCCGATGTCGTCGAGCTGGTCGCCGATGTCACCAAGGCCGCGCTCACGGCCGCGGAGCCGAAGGGGCACCGGTCGGCGGCCTGAGACCGGCACACCGACGGGCCGGTCCCCGGCCGCCGCTGCGCCCGGCACACCGACGGGCAGCCGCCCCGCCGTTCTGCCAAGCTCAAAGGCATGATCGCCGGCCTCCGCTCACCCGTCCTGCACTGGACCGGTGTGCTGCCGGTGCTGGCGGTGGTGCTGCTGGCCCTGACGTGGGGTGATCGCGGTGGTCGGCCTGGCCAAGGCGGTGTCACCGGTCATCGAGTCGGGCGTGGCCGCGGCCGGTCTGCCGTCCTCTGTCGTGGGCATCGTGATCGCGCTGCTGGTCCTGCTGCCGGAGACCCTCGCGGCACTCCGCGCGGCGCGCCGTGACCGGGTGCAGACGAGCCTGAATCTGGGCCTGGGCTCGGCGATGGCCAGCATCGGCCTGACCATCCCGGCGGTCGCGCTGGCCACCGTCTGGCTGCCGGTCCCCCTGATCCTGGGCCTCGGCGCCAGCCATATGGTGCTGCTCGCCCTGACCGTGATCGTCGGCACCCTGACGGTGATCCCCGGCCGCGCCACCCCGCTGCAGGGCGGTGTCCATCTGGCCCTGCTGGCCGCGTACATCGTGCTGGCCGTCAGCCCGTAGGGCGAGGGAGGCCGGACGGGAGCCGGTAGGGCACGTTGACCACGGTCACGCCCGGCGTGAACAGCAGCCGGGCCTTGAGCCGCAGTGCGCTCTGGTTGTGCAGCAGTTGTTCCCACCAGCGCCCGACGATGTATTCGGGGATGACGACCGTGACGGCGCCGCCCGGATGCCGCGCACAGACATCCACGATGTAGTCGATCACCGGCCGGGTGAAGTCCCGGTAGGGCGAGCTGAGCACCCGGAGGGGGACGTCGATGTCATGGGCGTCCCACTGCTCGCGCAGCCCCCGCACATCGCCGGGATCGATCGCGACGATCAGCGCGTCCAGTGAGGTGGGACGCATCGCACGGGCATAGCCGAGGGCCTTGAGCGTGGGCGCGTTCAATGCGTTGACCAGCACCAGCACATAGTTCCCGGCCGGCTCCCAGGGGCGCGCGCCGGGGGCGATCGCCAACGCCCGCCCCACGCGCTCGTAGTGCTGGTGCACCGCTCGCATTCCCATGAAGAGCAGCGGCATGGCGATCACCACGATCCATGCGCCGTGCATGAACTTGGTGATCAGGACGACGATCAGAACCACCCCGGTGAGTACCGCGCCGACCGCGTTGATCGCCTGGGAGCGCCGGTGCCGGGCCCGCTCCCTGACGGGCAGCCCCGGTTCGGCGAGTACGGTCCGCCAGTGCCGGACCATGCCGGTCTGGGAGAGCGTGAAGGAGACGAAGACGCCGATGATGTAGAGCTGGATGAGGTGGGTGAGTTCCGCTTTGAACAGGATGATCAGCCCGATGGCGGCCAGCGCGAGCAGGATGATGCCGTTGGAGAAGACCAGCCGGTCACCGCGGTTGTGCAGCTGCCGGGGGACGTAGCCGTCCTCGGCGAGGATCGACGCCAGCATCGGGAAGCCGTTGAAGGCGGTGTTGGCGGCGAGGATCAGCACACCGGCCGTGAACGCCTGCAGCAGGTAGAAGAGCACGGTGGCCTCGCCGAAGGCGGCCCGGCCGATCTGGGCGAGCGCGGTGGAGGTCGGGGTGTCGGGCGGCAGCCCCAGTTCGGCGGGCGTGACCGCGACATGAACGTCGTAGAGCATGGCCAGGATCGTGATCCCGGCGAACATCGTGACGGAGAAGAACCCCATGATCAGCAGCGTGGTGGCGGCGTTGCGGCTCTTGGGTCTGCGGAAGGCGGGCACTCCGTTGCTGATCGCCTCGACGCCGGTCAGTGCGGTGCAACCGGACGCGAAGGCCCGCATCCCCAGCAGGACCAACGCCAGGCCCGTGTAGTGCGATACGGCGTGCAGCGGCAGATCCGCGGACTCGGCGCGGGGGGTCGCGCCGATGGCCGTCCGCACTGCCGCGAACGCGAACATCAGATAGATGAAGAAGACGAACCCGTAGGTGGGAACGGCGAAGACCCGCCCCGATTCCCGTAGGCCGCGCAGATTCATCAGGGCCAGCAGCGCCACGAACCCGACGGACAGCGCCATGTCATGGCCGCCGAGGGCCGGAATCGCGGAGGTGATCGCGGCGACGCCGGAGACGACGGACACCGCAACGGTCAGCACATAGTCCACGAGCAGCGCACTGGCCGCGGTGAGCGCCGCGGTCCGTCCGAGGTTCTGCGCGCTGACGAGGTACGCCCCGCCGCCCCCGGGGTACGCGTAACAGGTCTGCCGGTAGGACGCCACCACGACCACCAGCACCAGCACGATGGCGGCCGCGGCGTACCAGGTCAGATGGAGCAGAGCGACCCCGCCGAGGCCGACGACCAGCAGGATTTCCTCGGTGGCATAGGCGACCGAGGACAGCGGGTCACTGCAGAAGATCGGTAGCGCCAGTCGCTTCGGCAGCAGCGTCTCGCCGAGCCGCGCGCTGTCCAGCGGACGGCCCACCATCATCCGCTTCGGCCTGAAGAATTGGCTCATAGGCGGACAAACTATGGGCCGCCCGGCGGGGGCAGAGGGAGGCTCGCGGAGCCGCCACGCATCGCGGCCGGGGCCGGCCGGCCCTCTCGGGCGGCGGTCCGCGCGGCCCGTCGGTGCGAGCCGATCGGGTGCGGAACCCGCCCGTGCCGGTGTCGTTCCCGCTCCCGTCGCGGACCGCGTGAGAGCACGTGGAGGATGGCATCCGATAAGCGCACAAATACGCGGCGGAGGGTCCTGCAGGCCGCGTTCGTGGTCGGCGTGCTCTCCGTCGGCCGGGGCCTGTTCCTGCCCGACGGCGGCGCTCCGGAGACCGGCGGGCCGCCCCGCGCCCGGCCCCGTCCGCCGCGGCCGCACACCACGCCGGCCGGGCCTCCCCCGGGCGCCGGTCCCGCCGGTGCGGCGCAGCCCCCGCCGCCCTACCGGCTCCGCCCGATGGCCGGCGAGACCTCACGCTCCGGTCCGGGCGCCTCGCCGCCGCACCCCGAGGTCGCCTACCACCTGTCCACCGACCGCCGCGAGATCTACCTCACCTTCGACGACGGCCCGCACCCCCTCTACACCCCCGACATCCTGCGGATCCTGCACCGTCACGAGGTCCGGGCCACGTTCTTCGTCATCGGCGAGAACGCCGTCGAATTCCCCGGCCTGCTGTACGACATCGCCGACGAGGGCCATGCCGTCGCCAACCACACCTGGACCCATCCACAGCTCACCACGCTGCCGCCGGGCGCCGTCCGCAGCGAACTCGGCCGCACCAGCAGCCTGATCGAGGACATCCTCGGCACCGCCCCCGACCTGGCCCGCGCCCCGTACGGCGAATGGGACGACCCTGCCCTGAGCATCTGCAACGACCTGGGCATGTCCCCCGTCGGCTGGGCGGTCGACTCGCAGGACTGGACCGTCCCGGGGGCCGGGACCATCGCGTACACCGTCCTGGAGGAGATGCACCCCGGCGCGATCGTCCTGTCGCACGACGGGGGCGGTGAGCGACGGCAGACCGTCGAGGCGCTGGAGTGGTATCTGCCGCGCCTGCTGGACGAGGGGTACCGGCCGAGCCGCATCGAGCCCTGACGAGGGGACCGCGCGGACCGATTCGGCGGCCTCGGGTGAGAGCGGTCACCCGATGCGCCGGAATCCGACTCAATGGTTTATCGTTCAATTGGAAGCGGGCGCGCCGGCACGATGGCGTCCGAGGGCCCTCCCCTCCCCGGGGAAGCCGGCCCCGCCGCCGCAGGCAGCAGGCCCAGGGGCCTCGCCGTCACCGCCCGCGCCACCACAGCCGCCCCGGCCGAATTCCCCCGTTCGGCCGGGGCTTCCCCTTTCCCGGTGCGGAGACCATGTCTCAGCGCAGATATGACGCCCCGTTGACGTCGAGCACCGTTCCTGAGGTCCAGACCGCCTCCGGCGAGGCCAGATAGCGGACGGCGGACGCCACCTCCTGCGGCGTGGCCACCCGGCCGAACGGGCTCTGCTGCCGTACGTCCTCCGTGAGGCGGTCGGCGACCCGCTCGGTGGCCACAAATCCCGGGGCCACGGACGCCACACCGATGCCGTACGGCGCCAGATGGACCGCCAGCGACTGCCCCATCGCATGCAACGCCGCCTTGGCCGCGCCATAGGCCGGGTGATCGGGCTCGCCGCGGAACGCCCCGCGCGACCCGATGTTGACGATCCGTCCCTCCACCTCCCGCTCGATCATGCTCCGCGCCGCGTGGTAGGTGACATGCGCCGCCCCCAGCAGATTCACGTCCACGACCTGCCGCCAGGCGCTCTGCCACTCCTCGAACGACGTACGGTCCAGCGGATGCGCCACATTCGCGGCCGCGTTGTTGACGAGCACATCGACGCCGCCCAGCCCGTCCACCGCCGCCTCGACGACCGCCGCCGCCCCTTCCGGGGTACTCACATCCCCCTGCACCAGCACATGGCCGCTCCCGGCCAGCCCCTCGAACGCCTCCTGCGCCGCCGCCCGCCGCGACGCGTAATGCAGCGCGACCCGGTCCCCGTGCGCGGCGAAGAGCTCGGCCACCGCCCGGCCGATTCCCCGCGAGGCCCCGGTCACCAGCACCGCCCGGCTCATCGGGCACCCTCCGCCCCGGCGCGCGGACGGCTGTCACAGCCGGAACCGCCGCGGGCCGACGAGCGCTCAGCGAACGAACAGGGATGGTTCATCAACAGATCAGTCCTTACCTCTTGCCGTGCCACGAACGTGCGTAAGGAATCGTAGGGAGCCACACGGGATGCAGGCACGGTCGGACGACCACGGAGAAGGGCGGCCCACATGCGAGGACGGCGAGGCACGGCGGTGCGGCCGGCACTGACGGCGGGGGCGGTCATCGCCCTGTGCGCATCGGGCTGCGCGGCTCCCGGCGAGACGTCCCGCAGCGTCGGCGGCTGCACCTACACCGTCGCCGCCGCCCCGGTGGGGGTGCACGACAGCGGAGATCTGCCCTGGGTCGTCGGCGGCTCGGTGAAGGTGGTCTGCGATCCGCGCCCCGACCAGCATGTCTTCGAGGCCGCACTGCAGCGGAAGCGGGGCGACTCCTGGGTCTTCCTGCCGCACAGCCAGTACGAGGTCACTCCCCGGATCAAGGCCGACGACCCGGACGAGGTCGCCACCGCCAAGGGCACCTCGTACGGCGTCTCCGCCGAGTGCGACCCCGGCACCTACCGCATCCGCTACACGGCCACCGTCACCCGCCAGGGCCGGTCCCACTCCACCGGCACCGTTTTCAGCAGCCCGGTGACCATCAAGGAGTGCTCGGCATAGGGTCCATCGATGCCCTTCAACCACAATGACCACTACCACCGTCTGCTGTTACGACACCTGCCGCGGAAGTGCCGCACGGCACTCGATGTGGGGTGCGGGACCGGCCGCTTCGCCCGTCGGCTGGCCGGGCTGGGGATCGACGTCCATGGGGTGGATCCGTCGGCGGAAGTCATCGCGCGCGCCCGTGCCACGGCCGGGGAGCGGGCGGACGGCGGACCGCTTCCCCGTTTCGAGCACGCGGACGTCACCCGGCTCGAACTCCCCGCCGGGCACTACGAGTTCATCTCCCGCCTGGCGAGCATCCACCACATGCCCTTCGACACCGTCACCGCACTGCGCAAGGCGCTGGCGCCGGGCGGGGTGCTGGTCATCCTGGGCTGCTATCCCGAGAAGTCGCCGGCCGACTGGGCCTGGAGCCTGCTGGCCTCCCCGGTGAATGCGGTGGCCAGGCTCGCCGTCGGCGCCGCGGAGCGATGCCGACCGGCCGGGGCCGCTCCGGTCCAGGCCCCCATCGCACCGCCGCGCGTACCGCTGTCCCGGATCCGCCGGGAGGCCGCCGTACTGCTCCCCGGGTGCCGGATCCGCCGGCTGCTCTTCTGGCGCTATCTGCTGGTGTTCCGCAAGGACGGGCTCCGTACGGGCGAGTGACGGGGCGGCGCACCCGTTCGGACGGCACCCGTCTCCCCCTGTGGGCAGGCCGCGGCGGCCGAATCGCCGTTGAATGCTGTGTGTCCGCATGTGCCAGAGCGCCGGCCTGCATCGGGAGCACGCATGTCGTTGCCGAAGACCCCGAGCGCTCCCGCCGCACCGGCCCCGCGCCGCCCCAAGGGAGCCCTGCGGCGCACCGGCGAGTGGTGTGCGCGTCACTGCGTTCTCGTCATCGTGCTGTGGCTGGTCGCCCTGGCCGGACTCCAGCTGCTCCAACGCGCGTACGGCGGTGACTACTCCGACGACTTCGCGCTGCCCGGTGTCCAGTCGACACAGGGCCGCGAGGTCCTCAAGGAGCACGAGCCGAAGGCCGGTGGCTACAGCAGCCAGGTCGTGCTGCACGACTCGGCCGAGCCGCTGACCGGATTCCACAGCCAGATCGACAGCGCCGTCACCGCCCTGGGCAAACTGCCGGAGGTGCTCTCCGCACAGAACCCGCTGCCCCCGCCCGGCACACCACCCGCCACACCGCCGCCCGGCACACCGAACGTCGGCCCGCTGTCCACCGACGGCCGCACCGCGTACATCACGGTGCGGTTCGGCGTCCAGCCGTCCACCCTCAACCCGGACTATCTCCACGGTGTCGACGCGGCGGTGCGGCCGCTGCGCTCCGCGGGCGTGGACGTGGAGTACGGCGGGCCGCTGGGCGAGCTGGCCCGGCCCGAACCCAATGACCTGATCAGCGAGGTGATCGGCTTCGCGGTGGCGATCCTGGTGCTGCTGGTGGGCTTCGGGAGCGTGCCGGCCGCCGGGGTGCCGCTGCTGACCGCGCTGATCGGCGCCATCTGCGGTCTGGCCTGCCTGGGGCTGCTCGCCGCCGCGTTCGTCTTCGCCACCGTCTCCCCCACCCTGGCCACGATGATCGGCCTCGGCGTCGGCATCGACTACGCACTGTTCCTGATCACCCGGCACCGGCAGAACCTCATGGACGGCGCGGACCCGGTCACCGGTGCGGGCAAGGCCGTGGCCACCAGCGGGCGGGCGGTCCTGGTGTCCGGCTGCACGGTCATCATCGCGCTGATGGGGCTCTGGGTCTCAAGCCTCTCCTTCATCGGCAAACTGGGGGTGGCAGCCGCCCTCACCGTGGTCTCCGCCGTGCTCGGCGCACTCACCCTCGTACCGGCGCTGCTCGGGCTGATCGGCCGCCGCATCGACCGGCTCCACGTCCGCAGACCGATCGCCGAGACGGACGCCGCACCGGGCGAGGAGGCACACGGCACCTGGCACCGGTATGCGCAGCGGGTGGCGCGCCGCCCGTGGTGGTACCTGGCGGGCGGGGTGCTCGTCATCGTCGTGCTGGCCCTCCCGGTCTTCTCGATCCAGCTCGGCCATATCGGCGACGGCGCCGACCCGAAGTCCTTCACCGACCGGCGCGCCTACGACCTGATGTCCTCGGCGTTCGGACCGGGCTCCAACGGCCCGCTGACCCTCGTCCTCGACGAGTCCGCCGTCCCGCAGGCGGACCGCCCGATGCTGGCGGCGCAGGCGCAGAAGGTGCTCACGGATGTCCCGGGCGCCTCCTTCATCAGCCCGCTGAAGACCACCGCGGACGGCGAGGTGCTGACCGGTACCGCGTACTCCGCCCAGGCCCCGCAGAATGCGGCCACCACGGAGCTGGTCAACCGCCTCAAGCACGGCCTCCTGCCGCAGGCCGTACGGGACACCGATGCGCACGGCTATGTGACGGGCACGACCGCCGGCCAGGTGGACTTCCTCGACCTCGTCGCCAGCCGGCTCCCGCTGATCATCGCCGTGGTCGTCGCCCTCGCCTTCGTCATCATCCTGATCGTCTTCCGCGGTGTGCTGGTCGCCGTGAAGGCGGCGGTGCTCAACGTCCTGTCGATCGCCGCCTCGTACGGGGTGGTGGTGGCGGTCTTCCAGTGGGGCTGGGGCGGTCCGGCGCTCGGCGTCTCGGGCCGGGTGCCGATCGAGAGCTATGTGCCGATGATGATGTTCGCGATCGTCTTCGGGCTGAGCATGGACTACGAGATCTTTCTGCTCTCGCGGGTGCACGAGGCATGGCTGCGTACCGCCGATGCGAAGGCGAGCGTGGCGCACGCGCTGGAGATCACCGCCCGGGTGATCACCTGTGCCGCACTGATCATGGTGAGCGTGTTCGCCGCGTTCCTCGTCAGCGACAACGTCGTGGTGAAGATGCTGGGCCTCGGCCTGGCCGTGAGCGTACTGATCGATGCCACCGTGGTCCGGCTGCTGTTGGTCCCCGCGGTGATGACGCTGCTGGGCCGGGCGGCCTGGTGGACGCCGCGGTGGCTGGACCGGATCCTGCCGCATGTGCGTACCGAGGGCGACGAACAGCTCCCCGGGGCCGGCCCGGCCTGACCGGTCCCGCCTCCGATCTGCGAGCGCCCCCCGATCCGACGATCATCGACATATGGCCCCGTCCGCCGAGCGTGGCTCGGCCTCGTACCCCGTGATCCGGCCGATGCTGGCCACGGTCGGCCCGCTGCCTGCCGAGCACGAGGAGACGGCCTGGGCCTTCGAGGCCAAGTGGGACGGTGCGCGCTGCATCGTCAACACTCCTGGCGACGGCACGATCCGGCTGGTCACCCGGGCGGGCAACGACGCGACCTCGACCTACCCGGAACTGGCGCCGCTGGGCGAACAGCTACGGGGCCGGTCCGCGGTGCTCGACGGTGAGGTGGTGGTGCTGGACGCGCGCGGACGGCCCGATTTCGGGCTGCTGCAGCGCCGGATGGGCGTGGTGAACCCCCGCCGCACGGCCCGGCTGGCCATGGAGCACCCCGTGCACCTCGTCCTCTTCGACCTCATGTACCTGGACGGATCGCTGCTCGGTGCGCCGTATTACGAGCGTCGCCGCCTGCTGTCCGGGCTGCGGCTGCGCGGCCCGAGCTGGTCGGCGCCCGGGTATGTGGAGGGCCACGGTCAGCAGGCCTGGGAGGCCTCGCTGCAAGGCGGTCTCGAAGGTGTCGTGGCGAAGCGGCTGGCCTCCGCGTATCTGCCGGGCGTCCGGTCACCCGAGTGGCGCAAGACGAAGCATCTGCTGACCCTCGACGTGATCATCGGGGGCTGGACCGAAGGCCATGGCGGGCTGGCCGGCCTGCCGGGTTCCGTTCTGGTGGGTATCGCCGAACCCTCGGGGCTGCGTTACGTCGGCTCCGTCGGCTCGGGGCTTTCCGACCGGGAGCGCCAGGAGCTGGCGCAATACCTGGGAGTGATCCCGCTCGACCACTCCCCGTTCGTCAACCCCGTGGACGCACCGGCGGCTCACTGGGCCGAGCCCCGGCTCGTCGCCGAGATCACGCTCAGCGGCTGGACCTCGGCCGGCCGGCTGCGGCATCCGATCTGGCACCGGCTGCGTCCCGATCTCACCCACCTCGGCTGAGCGAGGGGATTCCGGCGCCGCGCCGGGAAGGCTCGCCCCGTGGAGTCCGAGCAACGGCAGACGGAAGGAGTCGGTGATGCCCCACCCCACCGACAGCAACACCGACGGCACCACGGACAGCGCATCGAACGGCACCACCGACGGCAACGCGGCGTACGGAAAACAGCCCTTCAAGCGCTCCAAGAGCCACTTCGCGGACCGCATCACGGCGGACGGCCGCGACGGCTGGCCGGTCGAGGCCGGCCGCTACCGCCTGGTGGTCAGCCGCGCCTGCCCCTGGGCGAGCCGCGCCGTCATCTCCCGACGGCTGCTCGGCCTGGAGGACGCGCTCTCGCTGGCCCTCACCGACCCGATCCAGGACGACCGCAGCTGGCGCTTCACCCTGGAGCCGGACGGCCGCGACCCCGTACTGGGCATCCGCTTCCTCGCCGAGGCCTATGACGCCCGCGAGAAGGACTACCCGGGCGGCGTCAGTGTGCCCGCCGTCGTCGACGTACCCAGCGGCCGGCTCGTCACCAACGACTACCAGCAGATCACCCTGGACTTCGCGACGGAGTGGAAGGCGCTGCACCGGCCCGGTGCACCCGATCTGTACCCCGAGCCGCTGCGCGAGGAGATCGATGTCGTCATGGCGGGCGTCTACCGGGACGTCAACAACGGCGTGTACCGGGCCGGTTTCGCCACCGGGCAGAGCGATTACGAGGCCGCCTTCCACGACCTGTTCCGGCGCCTGGACCTGCTGTCCGAGCGGCTGTCCGACCAGCGCTACCTCGTGGGCGACACCCTCACCGAGGCCGACATCCGGCTGTTCACCACCCTGGTCCGCTTCGACGCCGTCTACCACGGGCACTTCAAGTGCAACCAGTTCAAGCTGGCCGAGGACCCGGTCCTGTGGGCCTACGCCAAGGACCTCTACCAGACCCCCGGCTTCGGCGACACCGTCGACTTCCACCACATCAAGCAGCACTACTACCGGGTGCACACGGGCATCAACCCGACCGGCGTCGTCCCGCTCGGACCGGACCTCGCCGGCTGGCTGACCCCGCACTACCGCGAGGAGTTGGGCGGACGGCCGTTCGGCGACGGCACCCCGCCCGGCCCGGTACCGCCGGCCGAGGAGGTCCCGCCCAGCGGACGCCCCGAGCCCCTGCCGGCCGGCTTCTGAAACGGTCCCTTGCCCGCGCGTCCGCCGGCGGCCGGATCCGGCCGCCGCTCCCGCAGCATGAGACCCTGAGAACAGACAGGGACAGACAAGGACAAGCCCGGCGTCCGGGCTGCCCGCGCACCCGCCGAACGCGCGGGCTCCCGGTCCGCCGCCGCACTCCACCCGCCCGGCGATCCACCCGCCCCACACGATCCACGCACTCCACACGAGGAGTGAACCCGATGAGGATGGTCCTGAAAGCCCGGATACCTACCCAGACAGGCAATGAACTGATCCAGAACGGCGAGCTGTCGAAGATCATGGAGTCGGCCATCGCGGCCCTGAAGCCGGAGGCGGCCTACTTCACCCTCGACGACGGGGAGCGCACCGCCTTCTTCTACTTCGACATGAGCGAGTCATCGCAGATGCCGACCCTCCTCGAATCGTTCTTCATGGACCTGCACGCAAAGGTCTCGCTCCAGCCGGTGATGAACGCGAGGGACCTGCGCACCGGACTCGGGGAGCTGATGAGCGGCACCTGAACCGCGCCCCGGGCGCTGCCCTCACTCCGGCGCGGTGTCCTCCGGCGCCCCCTGCGCCAGCCCGGCCAGGACATCGAGCGCCTCGGCCAAGGTGCCGACGGACGGCGAGGCGAGCGCCAGACGTACGGCGTTGGGCGCATGGCCCGGACCGACGGCGAACGCCCCGGACGGTGTGACCGCGATGCCGCGACGAGCAGCGGCGGCGACGAAGGTGTCGGCCCGCCACGGGTCCGGCAGTTCCCACCAGCAGTGATACGCCTGCGGGTCGGCCCGGACCCGGAAGCCGGCAAGTCTTTCGGTGACGATCCGCTGGCGTGCGGCGGCATCGTCGCGCTTCGCCTCCTCGATGGCCGACGCGGTGCCGTCGGCCATCCAGCGGGTGGCCGCGTCGAGCGCGAAGCGGGAGGCCGCCCAGGTCCCCGACCTGAGGGCCGTCGCAAAGTCCTGGGTGGCGCCCGCGGGCACCGTGAGGAAGCCCAGCGACAGTCCGGGCGCGAGCCGCTTGGACAGGCTGTCGACGACCACGGTGCGCTCCGGCGCGAGGGCCGCGAGGGGCGGCAGGTCGTTGCGGAGGAATCCGTAGATGGCGTCCTCGATGGCGTGGATGCCCAACTCCCGCAAAACTGCGGCGAGTTCCGTGCGACGCCGGTCGGGCATGGTGATGCCCAGCGGGTTGTGCAGGGCCGGCTGGAGATAGACGGCGCGCAGCGGAGCGGCGGCCCGCAGCGCATCGGGGGTCAGACCGTGCTCGTCCATGGCGAGGGGGACGAGCGTGACGCCGAGGCGGGCCGCGATGCCCTTCACGACGGGGTAGGTGAGCGATTCGACGCCCAGGCGCTCGCCCGCCGGGACCAGCGCGGCGATCGCCGCGGCGATCGCCTGCCGGCCGTTGCCCGCGAAGAGCAGCTGCCGGGGGTCCGGCGCCCAGTCGGCGCGGGCGAGGTGGGCGGCCGCGGTCCGGCGGGCAACGGCCGTGCCGACGGCGCCCACCGGACGGAGCGCCGCGGCCAGGGCGTCGGGGCGCAGCAGATGCTCCAGGCTCTTGGCGAGGAGCGCGGGGTGGTCCGGCAGAACGGGGAAGTTCAGCTCCAGGTCGACCCGGGCCTCGCCCGGCTCGGCCAGGGCGGGCTCGGCCGGGGGTTCGGCGGTGCGGACGAAAGTACCGCGGCCGACCTCCCCCACCGTCAGACCGCGTCGGCTCAATTCCCGGTACACCCGGGCCGCCGTCGAGCTGGCGATGCGCCGGTTCCTGGCGAACCTCCGGAGCGGCAGCAGCCGGTCCCCGGGGCGAATCCGGCCGGCCGCGATGTCGGCCGCGAGTTCATCGGCAATCGCGCGATAGTCGTCCATTGGTCACTTCCCACATTGCACCGAGTGCATTATTAACATTGTGCCGAGAGATTGCCCTCTATAGCATCGAGGAGTCAAGCCACTGCAGAGGAGACGCGCCCCATGGGATCGGTCGTTCACCAAGAGATCACTGTCGGGTACGAGGACGAGGGCAGCGGCGAGCCGCTGGTGCTCATTCATGGGCACCCCTTCAACCGTTCGATGTGGCGCCCGCAGACCGAGCACTTCAGCCGGGCCGGCCGGCGGGTGATCGTCCCGGATCTCCGGGGCTACGGCGACAGCACGGTGGTCCCCGGCAAGACCCCGCTGGCGACGTTCGCCCGGGACGTCATCGACCTGCTCGACCATCTCGGGATCGAGCGCTGTGTCCTCGGCGGCCTCTCCATGGGAGGCCAGATCGTCATGGAGTGCTACCGGCTCTTCCCGGAACGGATCCGGGGCCTGGTGCTCGCCGACACCTTCGCCGCGGCGGAGACCGAGGACGGCAGGACCGCGCGATACGACATGGCGGAGCGCCTGCTCCGCGAGGGCATGGACGGCTATGCGCACGAGGTGCTGGACAAGATGGTCTCCCCGCACACGATTGCCTCCCGGCCGGACGTCGCCGCGCACGTCCTGGGAATGATGACCACCACGGCCCCCGAAGGTGCGGCTGCCGCACTGCGCGGCCGCGCCGAGCGCCCCGACTACACCGAGCTGCTGTCGCGCATCGCGGTGCAGACTCTGGTGGTGGTCGGCACGGAGGACGCGTACACCCCGGTGAGCGACGCCCGCGACATCCACGAGCGCATCCCGGATTCCCGGCTGACGATCATTGAACATGCGGCCCATATGCCGAATCTGGAGCGGCCGGACGCCTTCAACGCGGCGCTGGACGCGTTCCTCCGCTCGCTGCCGAAGACCGCGACGACGGCCGCGCCGCAAGGCTGAGCACCACCGTGGCCCGCACCCGACGGTGTTGGTGGCCGGGCCCCGGAGACCCCCGGGTCATCGCATGACGGCCGGGCCGGGCCCGGTCACCCGCCCGGACGCCAGCAGCGCCGTGTGCGGCAGCACCAGCCGGCCGTCTCCGTCGGTGAACTCCTGTGCCAGCACGACGAATTGCCGGCGGATGCGCTCGGCCACGGCCGCCCCCTGACCGAGGACGATCCGGCCGATGGTCGCCACTCCTGCCGCCGGGCCGCTCCACCACTCCTCCGGTGTGGTGCGGTGGTCCCAGGACAGCGGACGGCAGGCCGCGTCCGCCAGCCCCGCGCCCCGCAGCAGGCCGACGAGGCCGGCTTCGGTGCGCGGGAAGTCGCCCTCGGGGGCGAGCGCGGGCAGAAACGACGGGCGGGTCACACCGGCCGCCTGTACGGCGCGGCCGAGCAACGCCTGCCCCGGCGCGGCGGGGGCCGCCCAGAGCGTCAGTGCGATCCGGCCGCCCGGCCGGGTCACCCGGCGCAGCTCGTCGAGGGCCGCCCGCGGCCGTCCCACGTGATTGACCACAAAGTTGCCGACGACGGCATCGAACTGTCCGTCCTTGTAGGGCAGTTGCGGTAGCGCGGCGAGATGGACGCACCCGTCGGGGACGGCCCGGGCGGCGCGCCGGACCATTTCGGGCTCGGCATCCACGGCAACGACCCGGGCACCGCGCGCACCGGCCGCCGCGGCGGCCGAACCCGTCCCCGTCCCGACGTCGAGCACCCGCAAGCCCGCGGCCACCGCCGCGGCGTCCAGCAACTGCGGGACCGGATGGGCGCAGAGCCTGCCGAATCCGGCCTCGTACGCGGCCGCGCTCCCCGCCCAGGCCCGGCGCTCACTCTCATCGAACGGCGTCTCAGGCACCGCTCCCCCTCCCCCGGCCGGCAACACGACCGGCACCTCGGTCCGGCGCCTCGGCCTGACGCCTCGGTCCGGCAACCGGCTCGGCAACTCGATTGCGGCGACCGGTGACCGCCACGACCGGCACCATCCTCGCCGACCCCCCACCGGCTCCCGCACCACCGACTCCCCATGTTCCCAAGGGCGTTACTCAGCCGTAACCTACCGATGGGTTACCTCAGGTAAGAAGCGGACCTTACTCTCCAGTCACATCGGGTCGCCGTACGCCCCTCCTGTCTCCGGACAGCGTGCGGCCGGCCCGCATCGAGATCTGGAGCAGCAGATGAGGCCCTCCCGTACGACTCTGCGCGCCGCGGTCAGCACCGTCTCCGCGGCGGCACTCGCCACCACGGTTCTCGCCGGCGCGCCGGCCACCGCCGAGGCGGCGGCGCCGGAATCAGCCCCCACGGCAGCAGCATCGGGCGCCTCCTCCGTGAGGTTCGTCGACATCGAGGGCGACGGCGGTACCACCCTCAAGGCGAACGTCTTCACTCCGGCCGGTGCCGACGGCACCCGGCGCTACCCGGTCATCGTGCTGCCCACCAGCTGGTCGATGCCGCAGATCGAGTACATGGCGCAGGCCAAGAAGCTGGCCGACGCGGGCTATGTCGTCGTCGGATACAACTCACGCGGCTTCTGGCAGTCCGGCGGACAGATCGATACCGCCGGTCCGAAGGACGTCGCCGATGCGTCGAAAGTCATCGACTGGGCGCTGGCCCACACACCGGCCGATCCGCAGAAGGTCGGCATGGGCGGGGTGTCCTACGGTGCCGGGATCAGCCTGCTGGCGTCCGCGTTCGACAAGCGGATCAAGGTGGTTGCGGCGCTCAGCGGCTGGGGCGATCTCATCGGCTCGATCTACAGCGGCCGTACCCAGCACCGGCAGGCGGCGGCGATGCTCGGCGGGACGGGCGAGCTGACGGGACGCCCCAGCCCCGAACTCCGCACGATCCTCAAGGACTTTCTCTCCTCGAATCTCGCCAAGGAACAGGACATGATCGCGTGGGGGCGGAAGCGCTCCCCCGCCACCTATCTCAACAAGATCAACGCCAATGGCGCCGCCATCATGCTGGGCAACGCATGGGGCGATTCCCTCTTCCCGCCCAACGAGTACGCCGACTTCTACGAGAAGCTGAAGGGCCCCAAGCGGCTGGAGTTCCGCCCGGGTGACCATGCGACGGCCGAAGGACTCGGGCTGTTCGGGCTGCCCAACGACACCTGGACCAACACCCAGCGGTGGTTCGACCACTACCTCAAGGGCGCGGACAACGGCATCGACCGCGAGTCGCCGGTGCTGCTCAAGTCCCGTTCCACCGGCGCGTACGAGGGCTACAAGAGCTGGCAGGACGTGGCGTCCACGCAGCGGAAGATCGAGCTGGGCGGCAGCAAGCAGATCCACACCAACTGGGACTCCGGCGCCGACGGCGGGCTGATCTTCCTCTCCAGCATGCTGGACCAGTTCCTCCGGCTGCCGCCGATGGCCTCGATCCCGCTGCTGCCGCGCCCGCTGGCCGCCGTCTGGCAGTCCGAGCGCTACGGGACCGGGCAGCGGGTCAGGGGGACCACACGGCTGCACACCACCATGACCAGCACCGCGGAGAGCGGCACCGCCATCGCCTACCTCTACGACGTGGGCCCGCTCGGCATCGGCAAGCTGGTCACCCACGCCCCGTACACCTTCCACGGCAAGACGCCGAACCAGCCCTTCGGCGTGGACCTGGAGTTGTTCTCCACGGCCTACGACGTCCCGGCCGGCCACCGGCTCGCGGTGGTCGTGGACACCGTCGACCCGCTGTACATCGAGCACAATCCGAGCGGCGCCCGGCTGACGTTCTCCTCCCCGGCGAACGATCCGTCGTATGTCTCGGTGCCGGTGCGCGAGTAGCGACCGTCTGAGGGATCGGGGCGAGGCACCGCGGCGTACGACGCGGTGCCTCGCAAGACGCCGGAGCAGAGTCCTCCGCCCCGTCGTCCGCGCTCCCCGGCCCTGCCGCGTCATCGCCGCGGCGCCCTCCTCGTCACCGCTCCCCCGCCGTCCGAGTCATCGCACCGCCGCCGTCCGCGCACGGTACGACTGCGCGGCGAGGAGCAGGCCGATTCCCCAGACCAGGAACTGAGGGATCCCGTAGACGACGATCCAGGGGCTGAAGACGCCGTCGTCGCCGAAGTGGAGGGGCAGTTGTACGGCGGCCCAGGCGGTGTAGAGGAGCAGGACGGCCGACGCGACGTACGCCGTGCCGGCCAGCGTCCGGCGGGGGACTCTGCGGCCCCCGACCAACGGCAGCCGGTTCGGGAAGACCAGCCCCCAGGGCCGGACCAGGCTCAGCGCCAGGACACCGGCCAACAGGGCCAGTGCGCTGAGCACGAAGAGATAGGGACCGCCGCCGAGGGCGTACCAGTCGCTGAACTTCTCCTCGTCGGCCCAGAGGGGAATGCCCAGCGCCCATACGGCGTGCAGCGGGATGAAGCCCAGGGTGGCGGAGAGCGCGGAGGCGTGGGCGGCGCGGCGGGCACGGAGTGACGGACGCGGGACTTCGGCGGCCGCGGCCTCGTGCGGGACGGTGCTTGCGGACATGACGTGTGCCTCCACAGGGGGTCGGGAAAGTGCTCACCGACACGGTTCCACGGGGCCCCGTAACGCCACATCGCGCTGCCGGCTGACGCTCCCTCATGCCCGGAGGGCACCCGGGCATTGCCTTCCTCCGCCGGAGGGGGGAGCCCTCACGTCGGCGGTTGATGGCTCCCCGGCAGCAAGGTGCCCGGTTCCGGGGCGGCCACCTCGACGGCCTCCACCTTGGGGTTGCGCCGCTGACGCTTGGAGACCCAGTTGGCCAGCCAGGACAGCAGCATGCACATCCCGATGTAGATCGGCGAGATGATCATGACGACGGGGATGAACGGCAGGTCGTAGTCGAGGTTGGAGGCGATCAGCTTGCCGGCGTGCAGGAACTCCTCGTAGGTGATGAGGTAGCCGAGCGAGGTGTCCTTCAGGGCGACCACCAGCTGGCTGATGATGGCCGGGAGCATCGCCCGCACCGCCTGCGGCACCAGGACATGCGTCATGACCTGCGTCTTGCGCATGCCCAGTGCGTAGGAGGCCTCCCCCTGGCCGCGGTCGACGGAGTTGACGCCGGTACGGAAGACCTCGGCGAGCACCGAGCCGTTGTAGAGCGTCAGTCCGGCGACCAGGGCGATCAGCGGCTCCGCCTTCAGCGCCACGTAGATGAAGAAGATCATGACCAGTACGGGCATCGCGCGGAAGAACTCCACCAGCAGCGTGCACACCCAGCGCACGACCCGGTACGCGGAGAGCCGGCCGGTCGCCAGCACCCCGCCCAGCGCCAGCGACAGCACCGCGGCGAGGGCGAAGGCCTTCAGGGTGTTGCCGAGGCCCCGCAGCAAAAGCTCCTGAATTCCCTTGTAGGTGAAGGGAGTCCATTTCGCCGCGGTGAACTGGCCGGTGGCGAAGAGGAGGTAGATGATCCAGCCGATCAGGGCGAGGATCACCACCGTCGAGACCAGGCCGTAGAGCCGGTGCCGCTGCCTGGTCCGCGGGCCCGGGACGTCGTAGAGGGCGGTGGTCATCGGGCGGCTCCGAAGCGCTTCTCCAGCACGTTGAAGATCGCGCTGATGGTCAGGGTGACGATCAGATAGCCGACGGCGATCCACACGAAGGTCCAGATGATGCTGTAGCCCTTCTCGTTGAGCGGCTTGTAGACCCCGAGCAGCTCGACGACGCTGAAGGCACCGGCGATCGCGGAGTTCTTGGCGAGCGCGATCAGTGTGGAGCCGATGGGCGGGATGACGGACCGGAAGGCCTGCGGGAGGACGATGTCACCGAGGGTCTGCGGGAAGGTCAGGCCCAGACTCCGGGCCGCCTCGCCCTGCCCGACCGGCACGGTGTTGATGCCGGAGCGCACCGCCTCGCAGATGAAGGCGGACGTGTAGCAGCCCAGCGCGAGGATCGCGAACAGCTTGAAGGGCAGGACGACGCCGAAGCGCGGCAGGCCCAGCACCACCGCGAAGAACAGCAGCGTCAGCGGCGTATTGCGCAGCACCGTCACCCATGCCGTGCCGAAGGCCCGCAGCGAGCCGACCGGCGCCACCCGGAACGCGGCCATCAGGAAACCGAGGACGAGCGCGAGCAGCGAGGCGAAGACGGTGAGTTCGACGGTGCCCAGCAGGCCCTGCCCGTAGAGGGAGAGGTTGTCGAGGAGAACGTTCATCGGTCAGTTCCTTCGCGGCTCAGGTCGCCCGGTAGCGGTCGATCGGGGGCGGCTCGGGGGCGGGCACTCCGGACAGGCCGAGAGTCGCGTCGTACGCCCTCTTCCAGTTGCCGTTCTTCTCGTTCGCGGCGAGGGCGTCGTCCAGCGCGAACCGCAGCGCGTTGTCGCCCCGGGGGACGCCGATGCCGTACGGCTCCTCGGAGAACGGCTTGCCGACCACCTTCAGCTCCTCGGGCACCTTGGCGGCGTAGCCCAGCAGGATCGCGTCGTCGGTGGTGACCGCGTCGACCTGGTAGGTGAGCAGGTTGTCGACGCACACCGAGTAGGTGTCGTAGGCGACCAGCACGGCCTTGGGGTAATCGGCCTGGATGCGCTGGTACGGCGTCGAGCCGGCCGCCGAGCAGACCCGCTTGCCGGCCAGGTCCTGCGGCCCCTTGATGTCGTTCTCGTCGGTGCGCACCAGCAGCGCCTGGCCGGCCATGTAGTAGGGCCCGGCGAAGCCCACCAGCTTCTTGCGCTTGTCGTTGATGGTGTAGGTGCCGACGTAGAGGTCGATCTGGCCGTTCTGCAGGGCCGTCTCGCGGTTGGCGGAGGCGATCGTCTTGAACTCGATGGTGTGCGGCGGGAAGCCGAGGGCGGCGGACATCATCTTGGCGATCTCGATGTCGAAGCCGGTGTACTGGCCGGTGGCCGGGTCCTTCTCGCCGAGGTAGGGCTGGTCCTCCTTGACGCCGATGACGAGATTGCCGCGGCGCTTGGCCTTCACCCAGGTCGGGGAGCCGGGCAGGGAGAAGTGCTTGGCGACCGGGTACTGGGGCAGTTCGCTGCCCTTGGGGCCCTTGACCGGCGGGCTGCCTTCGCGGCCGCAGCCGGCGAGGGCCAGTGCGAGCACGGTGAGCACGACGGCCACGAGGGCACGACGCAGGGGCGAGGAGTGGCTGTGCGGCATCACGGCGCCCCCGTTCAGTGCTTGAGAATCTTGGAGAGGAAGTCCTTCGCCCGTTCGCTGCGCGGCGCGGTGAAGAAGTCCTCGGGGGTGCGGTCCTCGACGATGCGGCCGTCGTCCATGAACACCACACGGTTGGCGGCGGAGCGGGCGAAGCCCATCTCATGGGTGACCACGACCATCGTCATACCGTCCCGGGCGAGCTGCCGCATCACTTCCAGCACCTCGTTGATCATCTCCGGGTCGAGGGCGGAGGTCGGTTCGTCGAAGAGCAGTGCCTTGGGGTCCATGGCGAGTGCGCGGGCGATGGCGACGCGCTGCTGCTGACCGCCGGAGAGCTGCGCCGGATATTTGTCGGCCTGGTCGGCGAGCCCCACCCGGTCCAGGAGTTCACGGGCGCGCCGCGCGGCGTCGTCCTTCTTTTTCTTCCGGACCTTCATCGGCGCCAGCATCAGGTTGTCCAGCACGGTCTTGTGGGCGAAGAGGTTGAAGGACTGGAAGACCATGCCGACTTCGGCACGCAACTGGGCCAGCGCGCGGCCCTCTTCGGGCAGCGGCTGTCCGTCCAGCTCGATGGCGCCCGACTCGACGGTTTCCAGGCGGTTGATGGCCCGGCACAGGGTGGACTTCCCGGACCCGGAGGGCCCGATGACCACGACCACCTCCCCGCGGCCGACGGTGAGGTCGATGTCCTTGAGGACATGCAGCTTTCCGTAGTGCTTGTTGACCCCGCGCAGTTCAATCAGCGCATCACCGGCCATATGCAGACCTGCCCACTCTCATCCGTACAGCGGAGAGCCCGCAACCTACCGGGGGGAATAGGGCGCTTCTTCCCTGACACGCACGTATGCACGGAGATGGGCGGATAAATCAGGGTTACGGATGAACCTGCCGCGAGGGCGGTGCGGGGCGGCTGCCCCGGGCTCGCGACCGGATGTCAGGTCTCGGAGACCTCGGCGTAGACCTGCGACAACTCGGGCGCGCCGATGTCGGCCCACTCATGGCCCATGGTCACCACATCGATCTCCCGCCCGGACTCCAGCCGGACCACCGGCTGCCCGTCCGGCCATACGTGCCAGACGGCGCCGCGTACCGTGCGGACCAGCACCGTGCCGAGGTAGAGACCGGCGTCGTTGCCGAGCCAGGGCAGCACCTCCGGGTCGTCCCGCCATACGGGCTGCACCTGGTCCAGCGCCTCCAACGACCGTACGGAGTCGTCCAGTTCCACGCCCGCGGTGGCGGCCTGGGCCCGCAGCAGCTCGCACTCGGACAGCAGCTCCACGACACTTTCGGGATCGGCGCGCACCGACTCCGCGAGCGGCACGGACCGGTGTGCATGCTGCCGCTTGCGCCACCTGTCCAGGAAAGACATGTTCATGGTCTGCAGGGTCCCATCCGACCTGTGGTCGCGGCCACAGGCGCGCGGCGCACTCGTACCCCGTTCGTCACCTTGACGCTTCCCCTTCACGTCCCTAACTTCATGGCGCTCGGATCGGATCTGCTGAACCCCCAGGAACCCCCTGCCCCTCGCGGGACCGGCCTGGAACGCAGTTCACACCTGCCCGTTGGCGCCACCCGGAGGGATACGGACCGATGCGTGTACGACGATGGGGCACCGCCCTGACCCTGCTGCTCGCCGCGACCGCACTGCCGGCCACCGATGCCGGAACCGCGACGGCCGCCGCGGTGCACGGACCGCACCGGCCGCTGCCCTTGGCGAAGCTCTTCGACAATCGGGCGGTCAGTGACAACTCCCGGCCCGACGCGGCCGATTTCGACGGGGCGGGCCATTCGCTGTCCGCTCAGGACCTGGCGGCGGCCGGCTGGTCCCCCGGGCGCGTACTGACGCTCGACGGTGCCCGGCTCCGCCTGCCGCACACCGCGCCCGGAGCGCCGGACAACGTGGTGGCGGCCGGCCAGCCGGTGGCGGTACCCGGCCGGGGCGAGGCGCTCACCTTCCTGGTCGCCGCGACGGGCGGGGAGGCCTTCGGCACCGGCACCGTGCACTACGGGGACGGGTCGCACAGCACCTATGAACTCACCGCTCCTGACTGGCGGTCGGGGCCGCTGAGCACCAAGGCGGTGGCGCTGCCGCATATCAACGGTCCGGGCGGGCAGTCACCCGGGGCGGCGCGGCTGTATGCGGTGACCGTCGCCCTGCGAGCGGGGCGGGAGGTGAGCTCGGTGGTACTGCCGGAGACGACCGGGGCGGCCGGCGCGCTGCATGTGTTCGCGGTGTCCGTACGGGACACCGGGCGCGGCAGGACCGGGAGTTGGGCGGCGAGCACGGCGGGCTACCGGGCGGTCGGGCCCTGGACCGACCGGACGCTGCGGCTGGTGGTGCACAGCAGCGCGGGCGGGCCGCGGGCGCGCATACGGATCGCCAACACCTTCGCCGCCACGCCGGTGGACATCGGGGCGACCAGCATCGCGGTGCGGGGCGCGGGGGCGGCGGCGGCACACCCGCCGGTGCCCCTGACCTTCGGGAAGGGACATACCGGGGTCCGCATACCGGCCGGGGCCGAGGCGTTCAGCGATCCCGTCGGCTTCACGGTCCCGACCGGCACCGATCTGCTGGTGAGCATCCATCTGCCGGGGACGGTGACGGCGGCGCCGGTGCACCAGGAGGCGGCCCAGCTGTCGTATCTGAGCGCCGCGGGCAGCGGGGACCGCACCACGGACACCGGGGGCGCGGCATACCCCGAGACGATGACCATCTGGCCATTCCTGACGGGCGTCGACGTCGAGGGCGGTCCCGGCTCGGTCGTGGCGCTGGGCGATTCGATCACCGACGGGGTGAAGTCGACGAGCGGCACCAACCGCCGCTGGCCCGATGTGCTGGCCCGCCGCTTCCAGGCGCAGCACACGCTGCCCCGCTACGGGGTGCTCAACCAGGGCATCTCGGCGAACCGCATCGTCACCGACCGCTATCAGGGCGACGGGGTCAGCACGGACACCGGCGGGGTGAGCGCCCAGCACCGGCTGGAGCGCGATGTGCTGGCGCAGCCCTCGGCGCGGACGGTGGTGGTGTTCGAGGGCATCAACGATGTGCGCTGGGGGACCTCGGCCGACGAGGTCGTCGCCGGTCTGCGGGCCCTCGCGCGGCGGGCGCACGAGCGGGGGCTGCGGGTCGTGGTGGCGACCGTCGCGCCCTGTGAGGGCTACCCCGACTGCACCCCGGCCGTGGAGGCCCGCCGGCAGGCCGTCAACGCCTTCGTACGCGACAACGCCGGCGCCGTCTTCGATGCGACGCTGGACTTCGACGCCGTGCTCCGCGATCCGCGGCGGCCCCAGCGGATGCTGCCCGCCTACGACAGCGGCGACCACCTCCACCCCGGCGACGCGGGCCTCCAGGCGCTCGGAGACGCGGTGGACCTGCGGGCGCTGGTGCCGGGGCGGAGCTGACATCCGCTCCGGTGCCCTACCCACGGGCCGGCGGAGCTGACGTCCGCTGTGGGGCCTTTCCCGCGGGCCGGCGGGAGCGGGCCCCACGGGTCCCGTTCGTTCAGGTCGTCCTAGACGTCGAGGTCCACGACGACCGGGGCGTGGTCCGAGGCGCCCTTGCCCTTGCGCTCCTCGCGGTCCACATAGGCGTCCGAGACGGCCTTGGCGAACGGCTCGTTGCCGTAGACGAGGTCGATGCGCATACCGCGGTTCTTGGGGAAGGCGAGCTGGCGGTAGTCCCAGTAGGTGTAGGGGCGGTCGTACTTGAGGGGGCGCGGCACGACGTCCGACAGGCCCGCCTCACGGAGGGCGGTCAGGGCGGCGCGCTCGGCGGGCGTGACATGGGTGGAGCCCACGAAGACGGCCGGGTCCCAGACGTCCTCGTCCGTGGGTGCGACGTTGTAGTCGCCGAGGATCGCGAACGGGCGGGAGCCCGCGGCGTCCTCGGCGACCGCCGTCTTCAGCGCCTCGAACCAGCCGAGCTTGTAGGCGTAGTGCGCATGGTCGACCTCGCGGCCGTTGGGGACGTACACCGACCACACACGGGCCGGGCCGCAGGTCGCCGAGACGGCCCTCGGCTCCTGCACCCCGTCGTAGTCCGGTCCCCCGGGGAGGCCCAGGACGACGTCGTCGAGCCCCACCTTGGACAGCAGGGCCACACCGTTCCACCGGCCGTCGGCGTTGACCGCGGCTTCGTAGCCGAGCGCGCGCAGCTCGTCGTACGGGAACTGCTCGGCGCTGCACTTGGTTTCCTGGATGCACAGCACGTCCGTGCCGGTGCTCTCCAGCCAGGCCAGCAGCCTCGGGAGGCGGGCGGTGATCGAATTGACGTTCCAGGTCGCGATGCGCATGCCTGTAAACCTACAGCGCGGTACTGACAGTCGGACCCTCAGCCGAGTGCGGTGCGGTGGCCCGGGGTGAGACGGCCGTGATCGGTACCGGCCAGCTTGTCGATCATGGCGTCGTAGAGCGGGCGGGCGTGGTCCTGGAGCAGGCTGTCGTGGATGTCGATGGCTCGTCGCGGCGCGACCTCGCGCACATAGTCGATGATCTCGGCGACCTTGTTCCAGGGGGCGTGGACGGGCAGCAGCAGGGTGTCGACCGTACGGTCCTCCGGGACCGTGAGGGCGTCGCCCGGGTGGAAGACCGTGCCGCCGTCGATGAGGTAACCGACGTTGGTGATGCGCGGGATGTCGGCGTGGATGACGGCGTGCAGCTGGCCGTGGACCTCCACATCGAAGCCGGCGGCGGTGAAGGTGTCCCCCTCACCGACCGTGTGCACCCGGCCGGGGAACGCGCCCGCGAGCAGCTCGGCGACGCTGGCCAGCGTCCAGATCTCGGCCGCCGGACTGGCTTCCATGCCCGCCCGCAGCCGCTCCTCGTTGAAGTGGTCCATGTGCTCATGGGTGATCAGGATCGCGTCCGCACCGACGGCCGCGTCCTCCTCGCTGAAGACACCGGGGTCGATGACGAGCGTCCGCCCGTCCTTCTCCAGCCGGACACACGCATGGGTCTTCTTGGTGAGTTCCATGAAGCCATCTTGCCGTGGCGGGCCTCGGTGGGTGCGTCGTGCCCCTGCGCCGCGGCACGCCCGTGCCACCCGCCGGCGCCCCTCAGGCCTCCGGCGTCGTCTCCTCGCGTATCACCCGCTGGGCGACCGCGAAGGCGGAGTTCGCTGCCGGGACACCGCAGTAGACGGCGGTGTGCAGCAGTACTTCCTTGATCTCCGTGGGGGTGAGGCCGTTGCGCAGGGCCGCGCGGGTGTGCAGCGCCAGCTCGTCGTGGTGGCCGCGGGCGACCAGCGCGGTGAGCGTGATGACGCTGCGGGTACGGCGGTCCAGGCCCGGCCGGGTCCAGGTCTCGCCCCAGGCGTAGCGGGTGATGAAGTCGTGGAAGTCGCCGGTGAAGTCGTCGGCGGCGGCCTCGACCCGGTCGACATGGGCGTCGCCGAGGACCTCACGGCGGACCTTGACGCCCGCTTCGTACGTGGCGCCGCGGGCCTGCTCCGGCTGGGCGAGGCCGGACTCTATGGCGGCGGGCGGTCCCGACGGGGGCGGCGCAGGCGCGATCTGCGGCTTGGGGGCCGCGGCGCCGATGGCGCTCTGACCACCGGGGCCGGGCTTGTCGTGCCAGGCCGTGGAGAAGTGCCGGATGAGGAGTTCGGTGACGGCCGAGGGCTGCTCGACGGGCGCGAGGTGAGAGGTGCCGGGCACCAGCGCCAGACTCGCGTCGGGAATGCCGGCGACGAGGCTGCGGGCGTCGGTGGTCGGGGTGACCTGGTCCTCGGAGCCGACGACGGCGAGCGTGGGGACGCCGATCCGGCCGAGCGAGGACCGTACGTCGAAGGACGCCAGCGCCTCGCAGGCAGCGATGTAGCAGCCGGGGTCGGTGGTCCGCACCATTTGGACGGCCCATTCGACGATCGCGGGCTGGGCACCGGCGAAGCCCTGGGTGAACCAGTGCTCGGGCGCGGTGCGGGCGATCGGGTCCAGCCCGTTCGTACGGATGACCACGCCGCGCTGGCGCCAGGCGTCGGCGGTGCCGTAGCGCGGAGACGTGGACACCAGGGCCAGCGAGGTCACCTGGTGCGGGCGGGTGAGCGCCAGCTGAATGCCGATGGCACCGCCGATGTTGCAGCCGGCGTAACCGAAGCGGTCCACGCCCAGGCCGTCGAGGGTGGCCACCAGCCGGTCGGCCAGCTCGGCGATGGAGGCCGCCGCGTGGGCGGGCGAGCCGCCGTGTCCGGGCAGGTCGAATCGGATGACGCGCCAGTGGCGGGTCAGCTCGGGGATCTGCCGGTCCCACATGTGCCATGTGGTACCCAGAGCGGCGCCCAGTACGAGTACGGGGGCGTCGTCTGGACCATCAATCCGGTGCTGCAGGGTCTTCTCACTCACCCGGCCACGCTACCGGCTCTCTGACGCGGTTCTGACGCCCGGGTCAGGACGAGCCGCCACGAGAGGCCGGAGCGTGGCCGCCGGCCGCGCCCGAAGCGGGGTAAGCGCAGGTCAGAGCCTTATGGCCGAGACGGCGTAGAAGACCGGGTGACCCGGCCCGCCGTAGCTCACCATGATCCGCTGGACGGATGCGGTGCCTTGCTCGTGATCAGGGCTGGGGCGTCTTCTGGCCCATCAAGGCGGTGCTGGAGAGTGCGCGTCGGTATCTCGCTCACGCCCTGCACGCTCTCACATCTCACAACAGCCCCTATGACGGGGGTCATGACTGTGTGGGCCTGACCAGGTGGAACACCTCGCGGGCGGCGTAGCGTTTGAGGCATCGGACGATCTCGCGTCGGGTCTTGCCCTCCTTGGTGCGGCGCTCAAAGTAGTCCTGGGTGCGCGGGTCGAAGCGCAGGCGGGTCTGCACGATCCGGTGGAAGGCGGCGTTGGCCTGCCGGTCGCCGCCGCGGTTGAGGCGACGGTGCTGCCGGCTGCCCGAGGAACGCTCGATCGGACTGACCCCGCACAGCGCTATCAGCATGCGCGGAGTTACGCCGGCCGCGGTGAGCATCTTGGCCGTCGCCGCGGAGGAATTGCGGGCCACGTCGGCGAGGAACAACGGGACGTGGCGCGGGCCGAGCACCTCCAGTCGCTTGGTGCCGAGCACGGGCACGAGGGAGAGCCGTATCGTCGCGTACTTACTCTGTACGAGCTGCGCTTCCGGTTGGGCTTGATCACGTTGTCAGATGTGCACGGGCTGCCGGAGGCCGTCGGGGGATCGCCAAAGTGAGAGACCCAAGCTGCATGGCTCGTGTCGGTGTGGGGTGCTGGGTTACAGCCCGCAGGAGCCGCGGTCGAGGTGGAAGTACCGGGCGTTGGCCCAGCGGCACAACCGGATACCGACGATGACGCCGACGATGGTGATCAGGGCAGGTAGGTATCCGCTGGCGACCTGGATGATCGGGATTGCCGGGCACCCGCCTGAGATCGCCCAGCCCGTACCGAACAACACCGCACCGGGGATCACGCCGGCGTGGATGCGTCCCGGGGTGCGGCGGACCCGCAGCAGAGCGAACGCGCACACGAGGATCACCACAGCACCCGCGAAGGAGAGGAACATGCGCAGGTCCTGGAAGGTGAACATGCGGTTCAGCTCAGCGAAGTCGCCGAAACCGATGTTGGTGACGGTGTAACCGAGAGCTAGTCCGGTGATGATGTTGGCCAGCAGAATCGCGCCCCGAGTACGCATCAGATCACCTTCCACAGCAGGAACGACACCGCGACGGCGGTGCCGAAGAACACGGCGGTCGCGACGAGGCTGACCGGCCGCAGCCGGCCGCAGCCGCTGAGTCCGTGGCCGGAGCTGCACCCACCGGCCAGCCGAGTGCCGAAGCCGACCAGAACACCTCCCACGAACAGCATGGCGACCATGGTGGTCGAATCGGCGGTGACCAGGTCCCGAAAACCGGGGCCCATGTCGAAGCGAAGGTGGAACCGCCCGGAGGCGACCGCGGCGATGAACCCACCGAGGAGGATCGACATCAGCAGGGCAGCCTGAGTGACCAGCGGGGCCGGGCGCAGGCTCGTGGCTGCCGGACGCTCACTCGCTGCCGATTCGGTGTCGGCTTCCAGTGGCTGCGACTTCTCGTGCGGAGCCTGCGGCACGGTGGACGCGCCGGTGCCGGTGCCGAAGTGCTCCGCTGTGGCTGCGGCAAGCGCCTCGGCCAGAGCTTGATCGTCGGCGAACTCCTCGTCCATCCGTTCGAGCTCGCGTTCGCGACGCCAGTGCAGCACGCGATCCCACGCGGCCGACACCCCGAGAGACCGATCAGTAATGAGGGTGTGGTTGATGGTGACCAGAGCGAGCCCGATAGCGCCCGCCCACCAGGGCCAGTAGGTACTCATGCGGGTCCTCTCATCCAATCGGCAAAACGAGCCCACCAGCCGCGCTTCGGGGCGGGCGCGTGCCGTGATTGTCGAGCGAGTCTGTCTGAAGGTCGGCCGACCTGTGGGGGCGGTGACGGCCGGTCATGCCAGACATCTGCTGGTGGAGGTGTGGCTCCGAACTGGGCCATGGCTTCCGGTGCCGCGGTTCCAGGCCCCGACTGTGACTGCTCATGTGGCTGGGTCGGTGCCGGCTGAGGCCAGGACGCGGGCTCCGGTGACCCCGGAGTGGGTCGTGGCGGCGGGGACTGTCGAGGGGCGGCCGCCGCGCTGGTGACGCTGGATCGGCCCGCCTCGGTCGGCCTTTCGAGGTGTCGCGCGCTGGCTCCGTTGGGCAGCAGGCTGATCGGCACGCGCTCGCCGGTGAGTGACATCTGGTAGCGGGCACAGCCGAGCCATTGATCTGCGCTGTCGCAGTAGTACTCGCGCCAGCCTTGCAAGCTCGCCTTAAGTAGGGGGAAAAGGGGGCATCCTGCGGCGTGTGAGCAACCCACGTTGCTCCCTCCTGACTGGCGTACCACCCGTTGGGGGAGAGCGGTTACTGTTCTCGATTTGCCCACGCTGGCCCGGTCGACGGCCTGAAAAGCAATGCGGTGGCGATCAGTGACAGAAGGCGCTGCGCCTTCCTCCCTCGACCGGGCGAGATGCAACCATTGTTTCGGTGTCCCGAGCAACTCTGGGAATTTTTTCAAACAGGTCACCTGGCACCACTTAGTGAGACACTCTCCGCGACGGATATGCGGCGCCTGCCCCTCATGTCCGGATTTTTATGACCGCCGGCGAGGTAACTTGGATCGTGATTCGGCTTCATGAGGACGGCCCACGCCGACGCAAGGAAGCTGCTTCTGAAGGAGTTGTAAATTCTGGAGTTCCTTGTGGTGATGGCGTGAATATCGTGGATCTCAAGCGAAGAACCAAGGAGGCAATCGTGTGCCAACGTGCTGTGTGTCCGTCGTGCCGGAAGTTGACCTTTGAGGGTTGCGGGAGGCATGTGGACCAAGTACTCATGGGCGTACCAAACGCCCAGCGGTGCATGTGTGAGCCTGCGGAACGCAAGCGTGCGCGCCCAGTAAAGGCGGCGACTCGAACGGGATCGGCACCAGCCCGACAGGGCGAGTCGTCGCGACGCACACGCGCTCCTGGTGCCCCGGGGAGTCCACCGGGCCGGTCGAGGGGCGGCTGGTGGGCTCGGCTCATCGATTGGGCCAAAAGCCCGGCCTGAGGTAATCATCCGAGTATGCTTGCTTTCGGTCCCTTGAGCCCAAGGCGTGGATTGTTGGGCCATGAGAACCCCGATTTCAGAACTCCGGGGTGCCAAGTGACGCCGAGCACGGAGCCAGCACCGACACTCGCGTCTCGCGACGAACGTCATAGGCGCTCTGCGTAACAGCATCCGCTTCTTCTGATGACCTCATCCTCATCCACTTTCTGCGGACCCGCTGCACCGAAGAATGGCGGAGCGCCATGATGCTCCGGATGTAGAGATGATGCTCCGGATGGAAAACTGCCAGTCGCGCGTCGCCGACGTGAATGCCGGGCAGACCGTCGTGGACGCGTGCGAGAGGGCGAATATCCTGGCCGCCGGTGCCATCCGACGGCCTCTGAGGGATTCGCTACTGACGGCAGCCCGTGTGCCACTGCCACTGGGACGCCCGGCAGGGTCGATGCGTTCTCAGGCTGTGAGTCGGAGCATGGCGGTAGCGTGCTGGGGTCGTGACCTGTAGTGATCGGCTGCGGCGGCGATGTTGGTCCAGCCTGCTTGGCGCATGAGTCCGATGGCGAGGTTGCGCAGGGTGGCCATGGCTCGGGGTGTGGTGCCGGTGCATATTCGGCGTCCTCACCGTAGGTGACGTCTCGGATGTGGTGCAGGGCCTCAACCGACCAGTGATTCTGGGCGAGTTCGGCGAGTTGTGGCGGGCCGGCCTGCTCGGGCGGCAGGCTGGTGATCGCGTAGACGGTCTTCGTCTCGACCTTGCCGGTCTTGCGGTGGGTGCGGCGGCGCTTGATCTCCATGGCCTGGACCGCGTGCGGGAAGAGCAGACCTGGCCAGACGGTGCAGACCTTAAGACGGCGGATCTCACGGCGGCCGTGTCCGGCCGCGGTGGTGCGGGCCTGGAGCGAAGGCAGGGATTTCGTTGCTCTTCGCGGCGATCTGGCGCTGGGCGATCACGGTCTGGCATGCGTGGAGCGCGGCGGCTAGCAGATGGACAGTGGTGCCGTCGGTGCGGGATCCGCGCACGGCCTTGCCGTCGACGGCCAGACCGACCAGCGTGTCGCCGGGTTCGTCGACCGGGTCGGCGACGTAGCGGGCGAGCCAGGCACCCACGGCGTCGTCGAGGGCGTCGCCGTCCAGGCGGGCCAGGAGCCTTCCCAGCGTGGAGGCGTTGGGTGTGCTGGAGGTCAGTCCGAGTTGTTCGCGCAGGTCGGAGTCGGTGGCGGTGGCGAAGCGGGCGATGGCGGCCAGGGACGTGGCTCCGCCGAGGACGGCGACCAAACACAGCGCGAGCAGGGAGCCCAGGCGGTAGCGGCGGCCCCGGACACGGCGGGGATCGGGCAGCCGGCCCAACACGTCCGCCAGGCAGGCCAGCTGTGACGATTCCGGTTCCGGGCAGGTGGAATCAGTGTCCGCGCAGTGGCGCTGCAGGACACCGATCAGGGAGGATGGCACGCGAACGCGACCCTGTTCGTGATCAAAGGCTTCGACAACCTTGATCATCAGGGGTCGCGTCTCTCGTTGCCGAACCGGGTGAACCGACCACGCCTGCGCCTACTCCTCTGTCAAGTTCAGCGTGTTGAGCCGCGCTGGCCAGCATCTCGGTCGCGCCGAAGGCGGGGTCCCGCACCGGGCCCTCGGAGAGGGACCGACCGGGTTTTGACGTTGGATCGGCGATCTTGGGGATACCGGTTCAGTTACTCCTGCTGGACCACCTGGTCAAGGGACCGCTTGCTGTGGCGCCGAGAGGTCAGACGCGGAGCAGGTCGGTCGAGACCGTCCAGAGGCGCTTGGCGGTGGCGGGATCGAGCGCCCATTCCTTGACACCGTGCGGGTGCTGCGCGAGGTCGGCGTCGTTCGGCACGGTGTATGCCTCTTGTGAATCGTCGAGGTAATGGCCTCCTGAGTGAGCGAACTCCGGGGCGACGGCCGCGACGATGCTGGTGGCGGCCCCCTGCTCGACCGTTTTGTACGTGAAGACTCCGGCGGCTTCGGCCGCATCGAGCGACTCCTTCTGTTGCGTTGTGAAGTTCCGCTGCAGTCCGGTCGCGACACCGCCGGGGTTCACCGCATTGGCGACGATGCCGTCGGACGCCCAGAGGCGAGTCGCCTCGACGGCGAAGAGAGAGTTCGCCGTCTTCGACTGGGCGTAGGCAATCTGCGGGTCGTAGCTGCGACGCTCGAAGTGGAGGTCGTCGAAGTCGATGCCAGAACGCATGTGCGCCGTCGAACTGACCGAGACGATCCGTGCTCCGTCGCGGTCGGCCGCTCCCAGGGCCAGCGCATCATGAAGGCCGGCGGCCAGAGCGAAGTGACCGAGATGGTTCGTCGCGAATTGCAGCTCCCAGCCCTCACGTGTTCGTTCGAGGCCACCAGTGACCACGCCCGCGTTGTTGATCAGCAGGTGAAGCGGGCCGCCCCACGCGTCAACAAAGCGCGTGACGGCGGTCCTGTCGGCAAGGTCGAGCCGGGCGACCCGGGGCCGGATCCCTCCGGTCGACTTCGTGATCGTCTCAGCGACGGCGTCACCCGCAGTCGTGTTCCGGACGGCGAGCGTTACCTCCGCCCCGGCAGCGGTCAGCACACGAGCCGTCTCGATCCCGATTCCGGAGGAAGCTCCCGTCACGATCGCGCGGACGCCGGTGAGGTCGATGTCCCGCAATACCTCGTCCGCGGTACTGGAGGCGGTGAAGGGCGTGGAGATGGGTTCGCGAGTAGTCATGGCGGCGACTATACGTACTAGACTTGATTTGTATAGTATGGTTCCTGCTCGTATGCTCGTGCCATGAGCAGTCCCGATGTTGACCACCCGCCGTCGGCAGTCGCCGATACCGACCGTCGGACCATGGTTCTGGACTCCGCCATGGTCACGTTCGCGCGATTCGGTTATCGGAAGACCTCGATGGAGGAGGTGGCTCGGGCGGCGCACATCTCCCGGCCCGGGCTCTACTTCCTCTTCTCCTCGAAGGAGACTCTGTTCCGTGCCGCGGTCACCCAGGCCCTGGAGCGGGACATCACAGCGGTCGAACACGTCTTGGCCGACACCGGCCGACCCCTTCCAGAGCGTCTCGCCGAAGCGTTCGACCAGTGGGCGGGCCGATATATCGGCCCGTTGACGCGCGATGTCTCAGTGGTCATTGAGGACAACCCCGACCTCCTCGGAGAGATCGCCGAGACCACGCCGCGACGTTTCGAGGAACTGATCACACAAGCGATCGCCGTCGAGTCAGGACGAGAGGCGGCCCGCCCTGTCGCACAGACGATGATCAGCGCATCGATCGGCCTCAAGCATCAGGCAGCATCACGGGAGTTCTACCTCGAACGACTGAAGGTCGCCATCGATCTCCTGGTGCGCTGAAGACGCTTACCGAAGCCGCGGGAGAGAGCCCGGCCGCCTCGTAGGCCCGCGGTCTCTCGGACGGCGACGGCAGAGCCGCCCGTGGAGGCCGAATCGGCCGACTCGGCAGGTCCGCCCACCCGGCCAGAACTGGCACCGATCCCCCGTCACCCGACGATCCTCGATGGCGTCCCGCCGGGTGGTGTAGCCGATCAAGGAGCCGGAATCCGCAGGTCGGGGACAGTGGCTCCGCCGGACCGGGTGTGCAACTCGCCTCAGCAGGGCGCCTCGTGGGCTGCGGCGGCCGGCCCCGCCGGACCGCACCAAGGCCCTCGCGGAGAACTGGACCGCCGCCCTGTGGCGTCTGGACGTCGCACTGCGGGAAAAGACGTTCTGGCGGGGCGATTGAGTGGATTCACTGTCAGTCAGGCACCGCCAGTTGCTGCCCGCCTCACTGCCCGCCGCACCCATGGCCCGCTGTTCCTCACCGGCCGCCAGGCCCCGGCCGGGACGGCGACGCTCGACGTACAGCACGCCCCTGGCAGGGGCCGTGCTGGGTATGGGTGAGGGGGTGGTGCAAGTGCCGCTGATGTACCGCCACTTCTGGTCCAGTGCACTGTCCTTGAGCGCCTGCTTGAGCGTGTCCTCCACAGCCTTTTGACACGTGGGAGACATCTTCTGGTCGCTCAGAGTGTTTGCCAGGCCGACCGCGGCGATGGAGACGGTGCCGGTCTGGGCCTGGATGTTCTGACCGGCGAACGGTGTGGTCAGAACACCTGGGGCACCCTCCGAGCGCAGCTCGCGAGCGCGGAGTCGGGTTGTTCTGCCCCCTTCCTGCGCCGTGGTCTGCCGATCACCGTGCCGATGCAGGAGCCGCCCTCACGGCCGGAGCCCCGCCTCTGGAATCCACGCGTGTCGCCAACCCCCTCGACTGGTCGGGCGGCTCGTCCAGTTGGGCCACGGTGTGTTCCTCCCGTCGCAGCAGACCAGGCGACGTGGGGTTTCGGAGCCGGCGAGATCAGCCCGGGAGGGGGATGAACAGCAGGATGCCGTGGGCGGTGGCGGCGTTGTAGCAGGCGTTGCCGGGGAAGGTGGCGGTGTAGAAGGGGGTGGCGATGGCGAAGACGGGGACGATGGCGTTGTGGATGGTGGCGGTGCCGTTGGCGTCGGTGACGGCGGTGCCGAGGCTGACCGGGCCGAAGAGCGTGGTGGCGGTGAAGGTCACCGGCTGACCGGCCACCGGCATCCCCGAGGTGGTCGTCAGGGTGGCGCTGAGGGTGGGGATGTAGAACTCGGGCAGCGGGGTCAGCCGGAGCCGGATCGTGCCTGGCTGCGCGGTCAGCGTTGTGGGGGTGGGGTTCACGGTGACGGGGGTGCTGGCGTTGGAGCCGGTGAAACAGCTGTCACCGCTGTAGACGGCGGTGAGGGTGCCGGTGGTCAGGGCGGTGGTGGTGAAGCAGGCCTGCCCTGATGCGTTGACGGGGACCATCTGGGTCTGGCTGTTGGGGAGGGTGAAGGTGACCGTGCCGGTCGGCACTGTGGTGGTGGTTGGTGCCGGGGTGATGGTGGCGCACACGGTCGCGCTCTGCCCGCAGGTGGAGGGGTTCGGCGTCACCGACAGCGTCGTCGTTGTGGGGTTGGGGCTCACGGTGACGGAGGTGGGGTTGCCGTTCACGGTCGCGGTGAACGTACCGGCGGTGTAGGTGTGGGTGGTCTGCCCGCTCCCGGTGGCGTCCAGGGGGACGGTGACCGTGGGGCTGCTGTCCCCGAAGTTCACCACCGCTGTCCCGTTCGGAGTCCCCCCGGAAATGTTGAACGTCACCGGTTGCCCGCACACCGGCGCCGCAGGGGAGGTCGTCACCGTCAACGGCGAGATCTCCGTCACGTTGGCCGAATTGGCGTTGGTGACGTAGACGTTGCTGTTCGGCGCCGCCGCCACCGAGAACGGGAACGCGCCGACGGGGACGGTGGCCAGGACCGTGTTCGTGGCGCTGCTGATCACCGTCACGTTGTTGGAACTGCTGTTGCCGACGTAGACGTTGCCGGTCGGCGCCACCGCCACCCCGAACGGGCCCCCGCCGGTGGGGACGGTGGCCAGGACCGTGTTCGTGGCGCTGTCGATCACCGTCACGTTGTTCGAAACGGTGTTGGTGACGTAGACGTTGCCGTTCGGCGCCACCGCAATCACTCCCGGGACCGTGCCGGCGGGGACGGTGGCCAGGACGGTGTTCGTGGCGCTGTCGATGACCGTCACGTTGTTCGAGGTCTGGTTGGCGATGTAGACGTTGCCGTTCTGCGCCACCGCCGCCGCGCCCGGGAAACCACCGGTGGGGAGGGTGGTCAGGACGGTGTTCGTGGCGCTGCTGATCACGGTCACGGTGTTCGCGTTCCGGTTGGCGACGTAGACGTTGCCGTTCGCCGCCACCGCCACCGCGTCGGGGACCGCGCCGACGGGGACGGTGGCCAGGACCGTGTTCGTGGCGCTGCTGATCACCGTCGCGTTGTTCGAAGTGCTGTTGGCGACGTAGACGTTGCCGTTCGGCGCCACCGCCAGTGCGAACGGGCCCCCGCCGACGGGGACGGTGGCCAGGACGGTGTTCGTGGCGCTGCTGATCACCGTCACGGTGTTCGAGCTCTGGTTGGTGACGTAGACGTTGCCGTTCGCCGCCACCGCAATCATGGCCGGGCCTGAGCCGACGGGGACGGTGGCCAGGACGGTGTTCGTGGTGCTGCTGATCACCGTGACGTTGTTGGAATTGGCGTTGCCGACGTAGACGTTGCCGTTCGGCGCCACGGCCACCGCCAGCGGGCTCGTGCCCGCCGGGATCGTCACCGTGGAGAACGCCGCACTGAACGGCGCGGCCACAAGCCCCCGCACAGCGGCCACCGCAGATCCACCGGCCGGTACAACCGGCCGAACCCCGCCGGCTACCGCCGGGGCTCCCAACCAACCCGTAGTCGACTTCATGACAAACCTCTCTCAGCTGAGAGGGCCGCCCAAGAACTCCCACCGGGGCCCCGCGTCGTACAGCGCCGGAATACGCGAACCGGATCACCGCTTGCACACCGGGACAGAGAGAGGACACACCGACACGTACCACGCACCGGCGCACCGGCGCACCGCAGGGGTTGCCCATCTCTCCCCGGAGAGATGGGCAACCCACCGGAAAACGGTCACCACCATTAACCCGAAATGGCCAATAAAACACCACCGTATTGACCCGACTATCACCCGGACGGACCAACACACAGCCCCACCCGGGCACGTCGTTGGAGAGGACGAACTGGCGCGCAAGGTGGCCCGGAACGTGGAGCTGAGCAGGGGGACGAGGCGAGAGATGGAGCCGCCGACCGTGAAGGAGGACGAACCTGACAGGCGGCCGACTCGACGGCCACGTCACGGTCGAAGCCTTCTCGCCGCAGCACGCCGCCACACCCTGACCGCGGCTCCCGCCGAGGCGGGAGCCATGGAGCGGGCCGCCGGCGCCCGGCTCCGCCCGCTCCGCGTAACCGGCCAAGCGTCCCGCCGATCGATTAGCCCACGCGACATCCGGCCCGTCCGCCTGGAAGGCTCGGCATAGACGACGGCTGTCTTGCCGGGTGCCGGCACCCGGCTGAGGTTGGCTGGTGTCGGGAAAAGACGGCCCACCGGGCCCGTCCCCGGGCCCCTATCGGGACACACCCGGCCGGCCCGGTGCCGGCAACGCACCATCCCCGGTCAGCGGTCGACGCAGCATGAGTAAGACACCCCGGTCAGAGTTCTCATGAGTCGGACCCCGACCCGGGACAGCACCCACCCATGCTCCCAGCACAGCAGCCGCAGCGCGGGGGCGCACGGAAGCGAACAGGGAACTCGCGCCGCCGGCGCCGTCTTTGTGTGCAGGGCGGGACACCGCGCTCGCGCACGGGGCACGGCTTCAGCCGGCCCCGGTCTCCTCTCTCCGACCCACCATCTTCGGAGACGAACGGTCCGACCTCGGCCGCCTTGCCGTGCGTCTCGGTCTCGACGATCCCGCGCCCGTCCTCGCGCCCTTGCCGACCGGCGGCGAGAGCCAACGGCCGAAGGCCGACTGCACCTGTACCGGCACATCCACCTGTGCTCTCTGATGCCGCGCTGAGTACAGATCCCGTAGTACGAGGGAGGGCAGCCTCACGATGGGACGCCTCCCGGAGCTCCCCCCTCGGCCAGCGGGGCGTTGAAGGTGGCGGCGAAGACGCCCGCCAGGGTGCGGGACAGGCTCGTGCACCGCCGCCCAGGGGGTTGGCGCACACCCTGCCCAGGACCAGGTGACGTGGCCGCCCGGCCCCCACACCGCGGGGCGCTCGCGCCTGGAATCTCCCCGGGTGCCGGACGGCCGACGACGCGGGAAGCCGGCGGCTCTTCGTCCTGCGCGGTCTGTTGCCTGACGACGCCGGCCACCGCCTGCCGCACCCGGCGCCGCAGACGCCGGGAGCCGAGGGCGAGCAGTGAGATCAGTGCGACCCTGTGCTCAGGGTCGACCTCGGTGCTGACCGGGTCGCGCTCCATCCGGCTCGGCAGGTCGGGTGAGGAAGACGCCGATGTCCCAGTGGCCGTCCTCCAGACGGGTGCCGACGATTTCGGCCACGCCGGACACGTCGACCGGATCGTCGGCCACCAGGGGCGCCGTCACGTCGTCCGCCTGCCGGCGCATGCCCCCGGCGATGCGGCGGCACCCGTTCGGCAGCACGCCGCGCCTTCGGGCCGCCGCACCCCTAGCATGCTGACTGTGAGACCCATTCTCCCGAAGATCGAGGGCGGCCGGGTACAGGGCCTCCTGCAACTCATCGAGGACGGCATCCACCTCGTCGTCGCAGCGCTCCTCGTACTGCTCGCGGGGCTCCTGACCGTCGGGGTCGTCCACGACGTCATCAGGACGATCCAGGGGCCGTACCGCGAGGATACGGTCGTTCTCGCCGCCCTGGACAACGGCCTTGTGCTTTTCATCGTGGCCGAGCTGCTCCACACCGTCCGCCTCACCATCAGGAACCAGATCCTCGACGCGGAGCCTTTCTTCGTCGTCGGCCTGATTGCCGGCATCCGCAAGGTGCTCATCGTGACGGCCGAGGCGGAGAAGTCCTTCCGGTGGAACGTCGAGGGGATCGAACTGCTGATCCTGGCGGGGCTGATCCTCGTGATGGCGACAGCGGCGTACGTGTGGCGGCGCTCGACGCGGCCGGGAGACTATTTCCCGCTCCAGGAGGCGGGGCGCTCCCCGTCTCCGGCGCCGTCATCCACCCCGGTGCGCGGGTCCTGATCCGTCACCTTCCGCCTCGACGGCCGCCCGCACCCACTGCTCCTCGCGAGCAGAGCCGACGTCCCAACGACTGTCGGCCCGCAGGACGTGGCTCTCCATGAGCATCGCCACCCGGCCGAACCCCTTGAGCGCCATCCCTTCGCGGAACTCCGCCGGAAAGCTCTCCAGTGATGACTCGCGAACGCCCAGGGCACGCAGCCCGGAACAGCTCAGGGCCACGTTCAGCCAGGCCCGCTCCGGGGTTCCACCAGTTGGCCGCTGTGGCCACCTGAGGTGCCAGGCGCCGCAGCATGCGGCGGCCGTCCGCCGGGTCGTCGATGCGTAGCAGGAAGCAGGCGCCGGTGTAGGGCGCGGGCCGTTGCCGCAGCACCGTGTCCTGGATGTCCGCCGGGTCCAGAACCTGTGCCTGGTGCGTCCTCCACGTCGCACCCGTCCAGAGCGGTGGGCGTGCAGGTCCCCGGAGACTCTCCGAAGCTGGATCAGGCGGTTACCTCTCACCGAAAGGGAGACATCATGAGCATTGCCGTTGTGCCACGGCCCGGCATGGGTGGGGGCACCCGCCAAATGAACGAGTGAGTTTCACGTGACGCTCGGGCTTGCGCCCAAGAAACCTCACCCCAAGGTCCCACGACGTCACGGCGAGGGCGGAAAGTCCCACCTGACCGTGATCCAGGGGCTGGCCGCCCTCTCACTGGACGCCCTCAGCTCGGTCGCGTACGGCCCGGAGGCCATCGTCGTCGTGCTGGTGGCCGCCGGTTCGGGCGCGCTCACGGCGATGCTGCCGATCACCCTGGTCATCGCCGGGTTGCTGGCCGTCCTGGTCGTCTCCTATCGCCAGGTGATCGCCGTGCACCCGGACGGCGGTGGAGCCTACGCGGTGGCGAAGAAGGATTTGGGCAGACCGGTCAGTCTGATGGCCGCGGCCAGCCTCATCATCGACTACGTCCTCACCGTCGCCGTCAGTCTCGCCGCCGGCGCCGCGAGCCTCGCATCGGCGTTTCCCGTCCTTTCCGATCACCTTCTGGCCGTATGCCTGATCGCGCTGTTCGTCCTCACCGTCATCAATCTGCGCGGCATCGCGGACAGCGCGCGGGTGCTGATGCTGCCCACGGTGCTGTTCATCGTCAGCGTGATCGGTGTCATCGTCGTGGGGCTGTTTCGGGCCCATCCCGCAGCCACGGTCGGAACGTCCCAGTCCTTCCCCGCCGTCGAGGCGCTGGGCGTGCTCCTGGTGCTCAAGGCGTTCTCCGCGGGATGCTCGGCGCTGACCGGGGTGGAGGCCATCGCCAACGCCGTTCCGATGTTCCGCCAGCCACGCGTCAAGCGGGCGCAACACACCGAGCTGATGCTGGGGTTGCTGCTGGGCGCCATGCTCATCGGGCTGTCGTTGCTGATCCGCCGCCATCACGTGGCGCCACGCGGCGGTGTGACGCTGCTGGCCCAGCTGACGGCCGGCGCCTTCGGGACCGGCTGGGTCTACTACGCCATCAGCCTCATCGTCACCGTTGTGCTGGGCATCGCCGCGAACACCAGCTTCGGCGGCCTTCCGGTCCTGATGAGCGTCCTCGCCAAGGACGACCGTCTCCCTCATCTGTTCGCCCTCCGCTCGGAGCGGCCCGTCCACCGCTGGGGCGTCGTGGCCCTGGCGGTGCTGGCCGGCGTCATGCTGGTCGTCGTCAGTGCCGACACCCAGCGCCTGATCCCGCTCTTTGCCATCGGCGTCTTCGTCGGCTTCACCATCAGCCAGATCGGCCTCGTCCGGCACTGGAGCATGCAACGCCCCGACGGCTGGTTGCCCCGGGCGTTGATCAACGGCATCGGGGCTGTGCTGACCGCCGTCGCCGGAATCGTCCTGCTCGCCACCAAGTTCCTCGCCGGTGCCTGGATCGTCGTCCTCATCGTGCCGCTGCTGATGCTGCTGTTCTCCCGGATCGAGCGCTATTACACGCGCGTTCGCGACCAACTCAGATGGGACGGCACCCCGCCACGCCCCACACGAACCCACAGTCTGGTCATCGTCCCCCTGGGCAGGGTCGACATGGTCGCCGCCGCCGCCCTCAATGCCGCGTCCTCACTGGGCGATGAGGTCGTCGTGGTCGCCGTCTTCGACGACCGGACGAAAGCAGACGCCATGCGCGCCGACTGGGCGCGCTGGAACCCCGGCCCACGGCTCGACATCATCGACAGCCCTCAGCACTCCCTGGTGCATCCGGTCATCGGCTACGTCGAGCAGGTCGACCGCAACGGCAGGCAGGTCGCCGTACTCATCCCCCAGGTGGAACCCCTGCACGGCCGCTACCGGATTCTCCAGAACCAACGGGGCATTCTCATGGCCGGTTTGCTGAGTGCCCGCACCGACGTAGTCGTATGCCTGCTCAAACTCCAGTTGGACCTGTGACCCCGTCACTCACGTGACGGCGTCCCCAGTGGCACACCATCAAGTTCTGTCATCACGGAGTACCTCTCCCCGCGCCGCGGACCGCACCGTACGTCCTGACAGTTCATGGCGGGCCCCTGGGAGGAGACCCGGCCGTAGCTACACCGCGCCGGTGGCCGAGGCCACGGACCGATAAGCCCGACCGTGACCGGTGCACGGCGCTCACACATCCCTGCGCCGCGCTCCTGCTCCGCCACCCGAGCGACCGGGCCGCCCGCCGCTCGCACCCGAGCGCCGTGTTGGTGTCCCGATGCTGGCCGTCACTGCGCCGGCCGGCTCGATCGCAGACAGCGTCCTTGCGTGTCGCTGCCTTCACCCTCGCAAGCGCACCGGTCTCGCACCTCCGCCTGCGGGGTGAAAGCCCTCCCCGCCGTTCGACCTCCGAGCGCAGGTGGGCTGGGGTGCGGGCAACCGGGGGCCTTGGGTACGTCTGCTGTCCGCCGCCCTCCGGCGCGGCTCTCCTTTGTCGGCCCAACGGGAATACATCGGCCCAACGGGAATACACTGGACACCGGCCGTCACCTCCGTACGACGCGGTCCCCAGGCCGGTCCCGCGCGGACCCCCAGACCGCAACAAGCGCCGATCAGAGCGCGAGGTGAGGGCATGGCTGCGGACCCGCTTGCCGCGCTTGCGTACCACCGTGGGGCCCGCAGGCGTCGTGCCGCCCGCCCGTACGGGAGCGCCGGGCCCGGCCGGTCAGCGTGGCGGAGGCGTGACATCGGACCCCGTACCGGCTCTTTTCGCACGGTGCTCGCGCAGCGCACGCAGCAGCCGCAGCGGGAACAGCCCGACGAGCGGTGCCCGACGGCCCAGGTCCTCCTGGTCCTCGTGGTCGAAGGCCCGTGCATAGCGCCGGGCATCCTCGGCCGCCGGATACCGTTTGGCGCCCCCCGCCCCGCATCCGCGCGCACAATGCCAGCGCATCGTGTCGCCCTCGCTGAGGAAGCGGAAGCGATGTCCGAGAAGGCGGCAGCGCAACATAGAGATCCACCCTATGCGGAGCCAGGCGTTCCGGCCTGCCCGCCCGCTCCTGCACTGAACTGCTGATGGCGAGTACGGGGAGGAACACACCATGACCACCAGCACCGAACTGGCCACTGTCACCACCCGCGTCCCGGCCCGGCTCGACCGTCTGCCGTGGTCCCGCTTTCACTGGCGGATCGTGATCGGCCTCGGGACCGTCTGGATTCTCGACGGACTCGAAGTGACGATCGTCGGCGCAGTGGCGGCCCGTATGACCGAGCCGGGCAGCGGCATCTCCCTCACCAGCGCCGACATCGGCACGGCCGCCGCGATCTATGTGGCGGGAGCCTGCTTCGGAGCGCTCCTGTTCGGCCGTCTCACGGACCGCTTCGGCCGTAAGAAGCTGTTCATGGTGACGCTGGGGATCTACATCCTCGCCACCGTCGCCACCGCGTTCTCCCAGGACGCCTGGTACCTCTTCCTCGCCCGGTTCATCACCGGCATGGGCATCGGCGGCGAGTACGCCGCGATCAACTCGGCCATCGACGAGCTGATTCCGGCGCGCAACCGGGGTCAGGTGGACCTGGCCATCAACGGCAGCTACTGGGTCGGAGCGGCGCTCGGCGGCCTGGTCTCACTGGTCCTGCTCGACACACATCTGCTCGCGCCGAACCTCGGCTGGCGGCTGGCGTTCGGCCTCGGCGGAGTCCTCGGGCTGGGCATCATGCTGGTGCGCCGTCACGTCCCGGAGAGCCCACGATGGCTGTTCATCCACGGACGGGAGGGGGAGGCCGAGCGCATCGTCGACCAGATCGAGGCCGAAGTACGGGCGGAGACGGGCCAGGAGCTGCCGGAACCGGGCGAGGCCATCACCATCCGGCAGCGCGATGTCATCCCCTTCACGGAGATCGCCCGGGTGGCCCTGCAGCGGTATCCACGCCGCGCGATCCTCGGACTGGCGCTGTTCGTCGGACAGGCGTTCCTGTACAACGCGATCGTCTTCGACCTGGGCACCGTACTGAGCGGATTCTTCGGTGTGGGGTCGAGCTCTGTCCCGTACTTCCTGGCCATCTTCGCGGTCGCCAACTTCCTCGGACCGCTCTTCCTTGGCCGGCTGTTCGACACCATCGGCCGGAAGCCGATGATCGCGGGCACTTACTTCGGCTCGGCGGCCGTCGCCGTTGCCCTCGCCGTCCTGCTGATCACCGGCTCGCTGACGGCGTGGTCGTTCTTCGCGCTGGTCTCGGTGACCTTCTTCGTGGCCTCCGCGGGAGCGAGTTCGGCCTACCTGACGGTCAGTGAGGTCTTCCCCATGGAGACCCGCGCACTGTCCATCTCCCTGTTCTTCGCGGTCGGCACGGCCGTCGGCGGTATCACCGGGCCACTGCTGTTCGGCAACTTCATTCACAGCGGTCACACCGGGCTGGTGGCCCTGGGCTTCCTCATCGGAGCCGGGGCCATGGCCCTCGGCGGGCTGGCCGAGGTGTTCTTCGGTGTCCGGGCCGAGCAGCAGTCCCTGGAGAACATCGCCAGACCGCTCACCGCCGGGGAGGCCGAGGCGGACTGGCGTAACGAGCCCTCTCCGGAGGCCGTGCGCGAACGCGCCCGCCCCGAGGGCGTCCGGCAGGCGGCCCGCGAGCGGGAGCGGCGGATCGCCGACCGCACGGCCCGCCGCCGGGAACGCGAGCGCACCGGGGTACGCCGGTACCGTCCGGGAACGGGCAGTTCGCTCTACTCCCCGGGCATGGCCGGCACGGCCGGCACAGCGAGCCGGACCTCGGCCATGGCCGAGCGGTCCCTCGACCACGAGATAGAGCAGGTCTCCCGCGCCCTCGCAGAGCACGGTCCGACCCGGCGCGACGAGCTCGAGCGGACCGTCGGCGGACGGTCGTGGGGCCCCGGCCACTTCCGCAACGCCCTGCGCGAGGCCGTCCGGGAGTCGCGCGCGAAGACCCTGCCCGATGGCCGCTACAGTCCTGCGGGCCGGTCCGCAGGACACGGCGAAGGACCCGGAAAACCCCCGAGGACACGAGATGACGAAGGTGACGGGTGATGACCTCACCCGCCCGACGGCAGCGGATGACCTCACCCGCCCGACGGCAGCGTACGAGTGGAACGATGGAGCGGCAGGCCTACCGGACGCGGACTCCGCCGGAGGAGTCGACGAACTCATCCACCAGATGGGCGGGCGGATCGGGCCCACCGTGGGAGGCGTGCCCAACACGGCCGTGCCGGCGTGGACCAGCAGCTGGTGCAGACCGTCCTACAGGTCCTCAAGGGCCATATCAGCGACGGGGAGTGGGCGAGACCTCAAGGCCCCTGTGCCCACGTCGCTGTCTGCCGTGCCGCCGGTAGTCACACCTGCGCGCCCGCCGCTCGCCAATTCGGGCGGGGGCGGGTGGCTCGGACCTCTGGAGGGGTGACCTGCGCAATCCGGTCAGCGCCGGCTACAGGAGCAGGTCGAAGATGGCGGTCGCGCCCTCCCAGTGCTTGGTCTGGGGGTTTTTGACGTCGGGGTACATGATCTTGAAGGTTTCGGCGAGTGCCAGGCTCAGCCCGCCGATGATCTCCGGGTACCGGGCCTCGGTCTCCTCACTGGGTGCCCGGTCGAGCAGGGGGTGCGCGGCCAACTGCTCAAGGATCGGCTTGAGCTCGACCTCCTCGTCCAGCCGCCGGAACCGGTGAATGCTCTCCTGGAGCCCCTTGGTGATCGGTAGATCCCACAGTTCGACGATGTCCCGGTCGTTCGCCTTGGCCGCGGCCTGGGCGACGAGCAGGAGGTCGTAGAGCTTGCCGTCGACGAAGTCGCTGTACCGCTTCAGATCGTTCTTGTCCACGTCGAGACTTGCGGCGGCACGGAAGAACCTTTGGAACCTGGACACGCCCATCACGGTCATGTCTTTCGCCTCCTCGCCCTCGGTGACTGCCCCACACCGGCGACTGTCCGCGCACCGGCGGACAATGCCCAGTTTCAGGATTCCAGACTCCTCCGGGGGACGCCTGCGCATGCCAGGCCGAAGCCGTGGCGCTTATTTCACCTGACAGGCCAAGCGATCGGAAAGTTCCCGGAATTGGCCGTGAGAGCCGCCCGTCGGCGGCGTAAAATGGGCGCAGGTAATAGGACGCGAAGCGTTACCTCGCCGTATGAGCCATGGACGCTTCGGACCGGCGGATCATCCGCCGCGAATACAGGGGCACGTAGTCGGGCAACCGAGCGTTATCCCCTCCCCCCTGTGAGCGTCATTCCCGGAGGATTTCCTGCAGACCAGTGGCACGGCAACGCGTGGGAGGTGTGAACCTCGTGGTGGTGAAGTTGAACGCACGAGCTTTTGATCACGCGAAGAAGCTGGTCAAGGAACGGCAGGTGGTACTGGACGACCGGGACGAGTGGAGCGAACACCGCCCCTCGGCCGAGGAGGAGAACCGCTACCTGGAGCAGCACGGCTTCGCCGAATACCGGAAGTGGTACCTCGGCGAAGACGACGAACAGAACGAAGAGAACAAAGGCCGGTACAAGTTCCCCTATGGCGACTTCGAGAAAGTGCACCGCTGCGGAGTCCTCTCCGCGGAGTCACGCGCCGGGCAGTACAAGCACGCCGACATAGAGGTTGCCGTGGCTCATGTGCACGGAATGCTGGAAGAACTTTCCTGAGCCAGACTCACGCCCCGCCTGCCGTCCCCCATACCGCCCTGTGACAGTGGCTCCCGGAACCCGGGCGCAGCCGCCACACGTCGGGATGCCGCGGGGCCGGCGCCCGTGACAGCGGCACCTGGACCGGCCCCCGCCGGTGGCCGGCGTTCCGGCCGGACCCCTCGGTTCGCTCCCGGCACCGCGTGGTAGCTCACGTGGGCGGCTGGACGGTGCGGCTGACGGCGGACGGCCCCGCCCTCGCCCTAAGCTCGGCGCCGTGACGTGGCTGCGGGCGCTGGGGCTGATCGTGCGCTCCGGGCTGACGATTGAGAGGACCCGGCTCGAGCCGCTGGTCGCACTGCGCGCCGCGGCCGGAGTGGCGACCGTGATCGGGCTCGCGCTGTGGCTCGTCTCCCCGGCCTATGCCACGTCCGCCGCGTTCGGAGCCTTCTCGGCCGGCACCGCCACGTTCCAGCGGAGTTGGCGCCCGCGCAAGGTGCTCGCGCTGGCCGCCGGCGCGGGCCTGGCGCTCAGCACCTTCCTGGGATATCTGGCGGGGGCGCACCCCGTGCCGTTCCTCCTACTGCTCGCCGTGTGGTCCTTCGGCGCCGGAATGGCCTGGGCCGCGGGCTCGACCGCCGGGATCGTCGCGGCCACCACGATCGGCATCATGCTGGTGACCATCACCCTGCCGACCACCGTGGTGCAGGCGCTGGAGCACGCCGCGGTGATCGCCTTCGGCGGTGTGGTGCAAGCGACGCTGATCCTGCTGTTCCCGATCCGCCGCTGGGGAGCGCACCGGGACGCGCTCGCCGACGCCCTCGCCGCCGTGGCCGACTACGCCCGGCGGCTGCGGCACGACCCGGTGGCCCCCTTCGACCCGGAACCGATGATGACGGCCCGCGACGCCGCCGCGGTCACGCCGTGGCAGGCGCGCCGGCGGCCCGCCGCCTTGCACGGCCCCCGCGGCCTGGCCGAGCGCATCCGCCCGGTCCTCGCCTCCCTCGCCGACCCCCGGGTCGGCGCTCCGGCGGAGGGGCCGGAACGCGACCGGACGCGGGAACTCCTGAAGGCGGCCGGCGAGGTGCTGGACGCCGCTGCCCGCTCGATCCGCCGCGGTACCCCGGTCCGGGTGCCCTCCGAAGCCATGGAGGCCCTCCGGGGCGGGGAGGAGGTGCTGCGGGGGCCGGCGCGGCTGGCGGCGGGGCGGCTGTTCGATCTGCTGCGCGAGGTCGTGGAGACCGCGGACAGCGGCGACACTCACGCGGCGAAGGCCCCGGCACTGGTGCGTCCGACCATGTTCCGGATGGTGCCGGTCGTGCTGCGTGCGATGCGCCGCGAGCTCACCTGGGACTCGACTGTTCTCCGGCACGCCGTACGTCTCGCCGGGGTGGCTTGCCTCGGCTACCTGCTCGGCAATGCGCTTCCGCTGGGCCACGGCTACTGGGTGCCGATCACTTCCGTCATGGTGCTGCGGCCCGACTTCCACCAGACCTACTCCCGTGCTGTGGCCCGGTTCTCCGGCACTCTCGTCGGCGTCGGACTGGCCACCGGAGTGGTGCAGTTGGCTCACCCGGGCGCATATCTGTCCGGCGGGCTGGCCGTGCTCTCGGCCGGGTTGATGTACCTGCTGATGCGCACCGGGTACGCGGTCTCGCAGTCCTTCGCCGCTGCGTATGTCGTCTTCCTGCTCGGGATGGGGGGCGAGGAGTGGCACCAGACGGTGCGGGACCGAGTGCTGCTGACCCTGCTCGGCGGTGCCCTCGCGATGCTGGCCTATGTGGTCTTCCCGGCCTGGGAGACCCCGCGGCTGCTGGACCGTCTCGCGGACTGGCTCGCCGCGAACGGGCGGTACGCGGCGGCGGTGGTCGGCAGCTACGCGGATCCCGGCGGCGGGCATCGCGCGGAAGTGCGGCAGGCACTGCTTGCCGCCCGTGAGAAGGAGGCCGCGTGGGACGAGGCTTTCGAGCGGTCCGAGCAAGAGCCGGTGAAGCATCGTGGACTGACCCGCCGTGCGGCCCAGGAGGCATATGCGGCGCTCAAGTCGATGGGGCGGGCGGCGATGCTTCTGGAGGCCCATCTGCCGGGGCGAGGGGTGCGGCCCGTCCCGGAAGCCGCACTGTTCGCGGCGGCCCTGCGGGCGGACACCGCGCGTGCGGCGCGGGACGTACGCGAGCGGCGGGCCCCGGGATGGGAGCGGGTAGCGGCGGCGCTCGACGCCTGGGAGGGCGCGGACGGCGGTGATGATCCGGTGGTGCGGCGTGGCGCGGAACTTTTGCTGGGGGCCCTGGAGGAGCTGACGGCCGCGCTGAGCACGACACCGCTGGAACGGGATGTCGAGTCGGTCCGGGAGGCGCGGGAGGACCGACAGGAGCGACCGGCACCGGAGGAAGAGGCGGCAGATGCGGAAGAGGAACGGGAACTCCGGCGGGGGCGCGGTGACGGCTCGCCTCCGCCACCCAAGGACGTCGGATAGGCAGCGCCGCGTTCCGTGCGGCAAGCCGGGGTTTCGTCCGGAACCGGACGGCGGGATGTGCGCACGGCCGGAGCCGTGAGCGGTGAGCGGTGTCAGGTCTCCCTGAAGGCCGGTGGCCCGGTCTCCTCATCGGGATCGAGGAAGTACGGATTTTCCATGATCATGCCGTTCAGCCAGACCTTCGGATGGGCCTTGATCAGTGGGAGGATCAGGTCACTGTGGAACAGCTCCAGGTCGTACATGCACATCCCCACCTGGGGATACGACCGCAGCCACCGGGTCGCGTGCATCTCGTACCGGACCAGGTCCTGGACGAAGGCGGGCTGCACCAAGGGCTGGGCCCAGCTCATATCGGCGGCGAGCCGGGCGCAGGTGTCGTTGTCGGACGGGAACGTCTCGTCGGACCATGCGGAGAGCCGGGCCAGTGTGCGGTCTCCGTCGAAGGTCCCGTCCCGCAGATACTCATTCGGGCCCCTGATCTGGAGGTTGTTGCCGCCCCGGCCCACCGCGGGGGCGTGCGAGGCCAGGACGTCGCGAAAAGTACGGCCCTCGCCCTCGGTGCCCAAGAGGAGGCAGATGTGCCCTGCACTCAGGCCCTCCGCCAAGAAGGGGGTCATGAGCCGGTCCCGCTCGGCACGCCCCCGGTACAGGGCACAGATGTGGTCGCCGGGAGTCAGTGGTACTCCGCCCAGGTGAGCGACAGCGGCCGGGGCGTCGGCACTCCGTTGATCCACGCTGTTCTCCCGATCAGGATGAGCCGCCCAGGACTTTCCACACCCGGGTGGCGACGTGCAGGTTCAGCCGGCTGTCGATGTCCGCGAGGTCGCTGCCGCTGACCTCGCGGATGCGCTGGAGCCGGTAGCGCAGGGTGCTGCGGTGGATGGCCAGGGCGGCTGCCGTGGCGTCGTAGTTGCCACCGCACTCGAAGTACTGGGAGAGGGTCTGGACCAGGTCCGAGTGGTGTGCGACGTCGTAGTCCAGGAGCGGGCCGAGCCACTCACGGACGAACTGCTCGACGTCCCGGTAGCTGCCTCCCGGCCCGAGGATGCGGTAGAGGCCCAGCTCGTCGAAGGTCGTGGTGCCGTGGGGTGACTGCGAGCGCTGGCGGACCTCCAGTGCGCGCAGCGCTTCCTGGAACGAGCGCGGGATCTCGCTCGGGGTGTCGCAGCGGCCGCCCACACCGATCGATCCGGTGGGCGAGCCCAGTTCGCGGCCCACTGCCTCGTGCAGGGCCTTCGCCCGAGGACGCCCTTGCAGCACGAGGACGGCCATCCCGGACCGTCTGGCCAGCAGTGACCGCATCCGCAGGCCGGCCGCCGACCTGCCGACCGCTTGCACGAAGGCGTCGTCGGCCGGACGGCCCACCCATTGCACCGCGGCAAGATAATGCGGGCCGTGCAGATCATGGCCGACGGCGGCCGCCCGCGCGTAGGCGCTCTCGTCGTCGGCGCCGGTGATCAGGTCGTCCACGAGTTCGCGCCGTAGCCGCAGTTCCACCTCGGCGAGGTTGCGCAGATGGGCCAGTTCCAGGGCCAGCACGGTGCAGGCGTGGTCGAGGGCGAACTGCTCCTGTTCGCCGGTGCTTGCCCCGGGGTCGATCAGGGCCACGGTGCCGAGGACCTCGCCACGGTGCCAGGCCAGCGCGATGACCCGTTCTCCCACCCGTACCGGCCGCAGCCGGCGGGCGGCATCCTGCAGAAGCTCTTCGTGCCCGGTCGCCTCGGGTTTGGGGTACGGGTCGGGACGGCTCGGCCCCGCCCAGGCCCGCAGATTGCCGAAGCGGTCCTCGATGGCCACCGGGTAGCCGGTGATCCGGTGGAGGGCCCCGGCGATGCCCTGTACGCCGTCGTCGTTCGCGGAGGCGTCGCTGAGCATCTCGTGGACGGAACGCTGGTGCTCCAGTTCGGAGACGGACGTGGTGAGCCGGGCGTTCGTGGCCGCGCGGTCGTCATTGACCTGCCGAAGCTGCCGCGTGCGGTCGCGTTCCGCGCGCCGGGCCAGGGCATGCGTCAGGCCCGCCGCGGTCTGCTGGGCCAGAACCCGCAGCAGGAAGTACTCGTCATCGGTGGGCCGTGACGGCGCGCTGACCACCAGATGCCCAATGTCGTCCGCCGTGCTGTGCAGCGCGAAGCTCCAGCCCCATGCCCGGCCCGGCACCGTGACCGGCCCGTCCTGACCGCCCAGTCTCCGGACCTGGGCATCGAGGTGGGGGGTGGCGTGGGGCCAGTCGGCGGGCGCGCGGATCAGGCCGTTGTCGAGCGTGAGGTAGGCGGCCTCGGCGCGACACGGACCGAGGGTGCCAACGGCTGTGAGGGCCCGCGTCAGGACATCGCTCTCGTCCGGCGCGTCATTCATGATCATCGAGAGCACGAAAAGGCTGTACAGGTTCGCCAGGTGCTCGCGGCCCCAGCTGTTCCGGGGGGACCGGCCCGCCGTGCCCGAGGTCGTGGTCATGGTGGGATCACGGGCCTTTCTAGGGGACTCGCCCGGGATCCACCCTACCCAAGGACGCAGATCTTGTCCGATATGTCGCCTCGATCAGCTCACCCTGGCAGACCGAGATTGCCTATGGATTTCGGCCTCGCAGGCGCAGGCCGCGGGTCGCCTGCGATGGCAAGACTGAAGCGGTCAGCCGTGAACCAGTAGCAGTGCTATGTCGCCGGGAGGAGGGGACATGAGCCAGCAGGATCGTCGGACCATCGCGTCCTACTCCACCTACGCGGAGGCGGAGCGCGCAGTCGATTACCTATCTGACCAGGAGTTCCCTGTTGAACGAACCGCCATCATCGGCCACGACCTGCAACTCGTCGAACAAGTTGTCGGTCGTGTCGGCTTCGGCGGGGCGGCGCTGAGCGGGGCCGCGTCCGGCGCTCTCCCCGGCGCTCTGATCGGCTGGCTTTTCGGGCTGCTCAATTGGCTCAACCCGGTGCTGTCGTCGCTGTTGCTGGCCCTCTACGGGCTGATCTTCGGCGCAGTGATCGGCGCGCTGCTCGGACTGCTTCTGTACAGCATGCAGCGCGGGCGCCGCGACTTCGCTTCCGTGAGAGCGATGCAGCCGAGCCGGTACGAGGTCGTGGCGGACGCCGAGGTGGCCGATCAGGCCGCCAAGCTGCTCAACCGGCTCGGGAGCGCGGCGGCCGGCACCACCGCCACCGAGAAGTGAGAACCCTCGGCACAGGGCGCGCGAACGCTTCCGTGGCCTTCGATGAAGGAGTATCCCCATGGCTAAGGCAGTCGGAATCGACCTCGGAACCACCAACTCGGTGATCGCCGCGTGGGAAGGCGGTGAGGCGACGGTTCTCCCGAACTCCGAGGGCAGCCGCACGACCCCTTCGGTCGTCGCGTTCACCGACACGGGCGAGCGGCTCGTGGGCCAGCTGGCCCGCCGCCAGGCGATCCTCAACCCCAAGGGCACCATCTACTCGGCCAAGCGCTTCATCGGCCGCCGCTTCGACGAGATCTCCGACGAGGCGAAGGCCGTCGGCTTCGACGTGGTCGCCGATGAGCACGGCAATGCGCGCTTCGAGGTACGCGACAAGCTGTACGCGCCGGAGGAGATCAGCGCTCTGGTCCTGCGCAAACTCGCCGACGACGCCGCCAAGCAGCTGGGCGAGAAGGTGACGGAAGCCGTCATCACCGTCCCCGCCTACTTCAATGACGCCCAGCGCACCGCGACGAAGGACGCGGGGCGCATCGCGGGCCTGGAGGTCCTGCGCATCATCAACGAGCCCACGGCGGCGGCGCTCGCCTACGGGCTGGACAAGAAGGGGCACGAGACCGTGCTCGTCTTCGACCTGGGCGGCGGCACCTTCGACGTCAGCCTGCTCGACGTCGGCGACGGGGTGGTCGAGGTCCGGTCCACCGCGGGCGACAGCCACCTGGGCGGTGACGACTTCGACCGGCGGCTCGTGGACCACCTGGCAGACAACTTCCAACGCGACAACGGCATCGACCTGCGCAGCGACCCGCAGGCCCTGCAGCGGCTGTTCGAGGCCGCGGAGAAGGCCAAGACCGAACTCAGCTCGGTCACTCAGACGCAGGTCAGCCTGCCGTTCATCACCGCGGACGCCGCCGGCCCGAAGCATCTGACCGAGACGGTCATGCGGTCCACGTTCGACCAGATCACCTCCGACCTGGTCGAGCGGACCATGGAGCCGGTCAAGCAGGCGATGGCCGATGCCAAGGTCAGTGAGAACGATATCGACGAGGTCATCCTCGTGGGCGGCTCCACCCGTATCCCCGCCGTCCAGAACCTGGTCCGCCGGCTGACCGGCGGCAAGGACCCGAACATGAGCGTCAACCCCGACGAGGTCGTGGCGATGGGCGCCGCGATCCAGGCCGGGGTGCTCAAGGGCGACGTCAAGGACGTCCTGCTGCTCGACGTCATCCCGCTGTCGCTGGGTGTGGAGACCCGCGGCGGTGTGATGACCAAGATCATCGAGCGGAACACCACCATCCCGGTGCGGCGCACGGAGACCTTCTCCACCGCCGAGGACAACCAGGGAGCGGTCGACATCGTCGTCCTGCAAGGAGAGCGCGAGCTCGCTCGGGACAACCGCGTCCTCGGGCGCTTCCAGCTCAAGGACATCCGGCCCGCGCCCCGTGGTGAGCCGCAGATCGAGGTCACCTTCGATGTCGACGCCAACGGCATCCTGAACGTCACCGCGCGGGACAAGGACACCGGCGCCGAGCAGGGCATCACCATCAGCGAGGGCTCCAACCTCGACCAGAGCGAGGTCGAGCGGATGGTCCAGGAGGCCGAAGCGCACCGCGGCGAGGACCAGGCGCTGCGCGAGGCGGTGGACGCCCGCAACGAGCTGGACGCCGTGGCCTACCAGGTCGAACGCCGGCTGAACGAGCTGGGCGACGCCGCGCCCGCGCACGAGAAGGCACGTGCCGAGATGCTCGTCACCGATGCCAGGGAAGCCGTCAAGGAGGAAGCGCCGCTCGACAAGGTCAGGTCGCTGACCTCCGAGCTCCAGCAGATGCACGCCTCGCTGGCCTCCCACCAGGCAGGCGGGGGACCCTCCGCGGAGGAGCAGGCCACGGCGGATGCCGGGGCAGCGGGCGGAGCGAGCGGCTCCAGCGGATCCGACGACGACGTGGTCGACGCCGAATTCGACAAGAGCTGAGGTGCGGCGATGTCCACCGAACAGGAGCCGACGACGCCCCAGGACGAGCTGAGCCAGGCCCCGCCCCCGGAGCAGCCGGAGGTGGACGACCACGCCGCGGCCCTCGACGAGCTCCAGGACCGCTGGCGCCGGGCGCTCGCGGACCTCGACAACCTCCGCAAGCGCCACGCAAAGGAACTGGACGCCGTACGGAACGAGGAACGCGCCCGCACCGCGATGGCCTGGCTGCCGGTGGTCGACAATCTGGACCTGGCGCTCTCACATGCCGGATCCGATCCGTCCGCCGTGGTCGAAGGCGTCAAGGCCGTACGCGACCAGGCCGTCGACGTGCTCCGCCGGCTCGGGTATCCCCGCTACGAGGAGACCGGAGTGCCCTTCGACCCGACCCGGCACGAGGGCGTCGGCACCGTCGACGACCCCGATGCCGAGCCGAACACCGTGGTGCAGGTGGTGCGTCCCGGCTACGGCGAGGGGAGCCGGCAGCTGCGCCCCGCGGCCGTCCTGGTCAGCAAGCGGCAGGAGTGACGCCCCATGGCACGGGACTACTACGACGTGCTCGGGGTGCAGCGCAACGCGAGCTCCGATGAAATACAGCAGGCCTTCCGCAAGCTGGCCCGCAAACACCACCCCGACATCAACAAGGATCCGCAGGCCGAGGAGCGCTTCAAGGAGCTCAACGAGGCGTACAGCGTGCTGTCCGACCCCAAGATGCGCAAGCGCTACGACCGCTTCGGCGAGGACTTCCGGCAGGTCCCGGAGGACTGGGAAGAACGGGTGGGCGCGGGCGTGGGGGCCGGGGCCGGAGCCCGAGGCCGCAGCCGCGGCCGCGGCCGGTCCACCGGCGACGGCCGGGTCCGGTTCACCGACTACGGCGAGGGATTCGACGGCGCCGGCATCAACTTCGAGGATCTGTTCGGCGGGATGTACGGCCGCGGCGGAGGCGGCGGACGCTGGGGCCCGGTTCCCGGGGCCGACCAGGAGGCCGAGATCCAGCTCAGTGTCCAGGAGGCCTACCACGGCGGCCACCGCAGCGTCACCCTCGCCGGGCCCGGCGGACAGCGGACCTATGACGTCAACATCCCGCGTGGCGTGGTCGACGGACAGCGCATCCGGCTGGCGGGGGAAGGCGGCAGGGGCAGCGATGACGGTCCCCCGGGAGATCTGTACCTGCGCGTACGGATCAAGCCCGACACGAAATTCCGCCTGGAGGGCCGGGACGTCCACGTCGCGCTTCCCGTCACACCCTGGGAGGCGGCCCTCGGCGCGACGGTACCGGTACCCACGCCCGGCGGCACCGCCAAAGTCACCGTTCCCAAGGGCTCGTCCAGCGGCCGCCGGCTGCGGCTGCGCGGCGAGGGCATGCCCAACCCCCGTGGCGCCGACGGAGATCTCTACGCGGAGGTCCGGATCATGGTGCCGCCCGAACTCAGCGACCGGGAGCGTGAGCTCTTCGAGGAGCTGGCTGCCGTCTCCACCTTCGACCCGAGGAAGCCAGGATGACCCATGATCCGCGGCGCGCTGCCGCCAGGCCGGAGGCCGGGTATCACCGGACGACGGCGCGGGCCCGGCAGCGGCCCCTGAGCGTCGTTGTCCGCAACTACGCCCTCGTGCCCGTCGACAGACTCAGCCTGGACGTCGTGGCCCGGCGCTCCGGACTCCACCCCGATCTCGTCCGGCGATTCGTCACCCTCGGCCTGGTCGACGCCACCCGCGACGACAGCGGCCGGCTGTGGTTCGGCCCGGGCGCTCCCGCAACTCTCGCCCGCATCCAACGGCTACGGGCCGGGCTCCCCCTCAACTACGCGTCCCTCGGTCTGGTGATGGACCTGCTCGACCGGGTCAGCGAGCTGGAGGCCGCGTTGAGGCGCAGCAACGCCGGCTCTAGGAGTGATGAATCGTGGATATGAACCGGCTCACCCAGAAGTCCCAGGAGGCCCTTCAGGAAGCGCAGACGATCGCCGGCCGGATGGACCAGACCGAGGTCGACGGTGAGCATCTGCTGCTCGCTCTCCTCGACCAGCCGGAGGGGCTGGTGCCGCGGCTCTTCGACCAAGCGGGCGCCGACACCGAGGCGTTGCGCGCCTCGCTCATGAGCGAGCTGTCACGCAGACCGAAGGTGACCGGACCCGGCGCCACACCCGGCCAGGTGTATGTCACCCAGCGGCTGGCCAAGCTGCTGGACACCGCCGAGCAGGAGGCCAAGCGCCTCAAGGACGAATATGTGTCCGTGGAGCACCTCGTCCTGGCACTGGTCGACGAGGAATCCACGACCGCGGCGGGCCGCCTGCTCAAGGAACACGGCATCACCAAGGACTCCTTCCTCTCCGCGCTGACCCGCATCCGCGGCAACCAGCGTGTCACCTCGGCGACGCCCGAGGGCGCGTACGAGGCGCTGGAGAAGTACGGCCAGGATCTGGTCGCCGAGGCACGGAGCGGCAAGAAGGACCCGGTGATCGGCCGGGACGCGGAGATCCGCAGGGTCATGCAGATCCTCAGCCGCAAGACCAAGAACAACCCCGTGTTGATCGGCGATCCGGGCGTCGGCAAGACCGCCATCGTGGAAGGGCTGGCGCAGCGGATCGTCCGCGGCGATGTGCCCGAAGGGCTGCGCGAGAAGACCATCTTCTCCCTCGACATGAGTTCGCTGGTGGCGGGCGCCAAGTACCGCGGTGAGTTCGAGGAACGACTGCAGGCCGTGCTGAGCGAGGTCAAGGCCGCCGAGGGGCGCATCCTGCTCTTCGTCGACGAACTCCACACGGTCGTCGGAGCCGGTGGCGGCGCCGAGGGCGCGATGGACGCCGGGAACATGCTCAAGCCGATGCTCGCCCGCGGCGAACTGCACATGATCGGCGCGACCACGCTGGAGGAGTACCGCAAGCACATCGAATCCGACGCCGCCCTCGAACGGCGCTTCCAGCAGGTCATGGTGGACGAGCCGAGCGTGGAGGACACCGTCTCCATCCTCCGCGGTCTGCGCGAACGTCTCGAGGTCTTCCACGGCGTGAAGATCCAGGACACCGCGCTGGTCGCCGCGGCCACCCTCAGCCACCGCTATATCTCCGACCGGTTCCTGCCGGACAAGGCCATCGACCTCGTCGACGAGGCCTGCGCCCGGCTGCGCACCGAGATCGACTCCATGCCGGCCGAACTCGACGAGATCACCCGCCGGGTGACCCGCCTGGAGATCGAGGAAGCGGCCCTGGACAAGGAGACCGACCCCGCCAGCCGAAAGCGGCTGGACGAGCTCCGGCGCGAACTGTCCGACCTGCGCGCCGAGGCCGACGCCATGCACGCCCAGTGGGAGGCCGAACGCCAGGCCATCCGGCGGGTGCAGGAGCTGCGTCAGGAACTGGAACAGGTCCGTCAGGAAGCCGAGGAGGCCGAGCGGAACTACGACCTCAACCGCGCCGCCGAACTGCGCTACGGCAAGCTCACCGAACTCGAACGCCGGCTGGCCGCCGAAGAGGAGGCGCTCGCCGCCAAGCAGGGCGAGACCCGGCTCCTGCGCGAGGTCGTCACGGAGGACGAGATCTCCGAGATCGTCGCCGCGTGGACCGGTATCCCGGTGACCCGGCTGCAGGAAGGCGAACGGGAGAAGCTGCTGCGGCTCGACGAGATCCTCACCGAGCGGGTGATCGGCCAGGACGAGGCCGTCAAGCTGGTGACCGACGCCATCATCCGGGCCCGCTCCGGCATCCGCGACCCGCGTCGGCCCATCGGCTCGTTCATCTTCCTCGGCCCCACCGGCGTCGGAAAGACCGAGCTGGCCAAGGCGCTCGCCGCGGCACTGTTCGACACCGAGGAGAGCATCGTCCGTCTCGACATGAGCGAGTACCAGGAACGGCACACCGTCAGCAGGCTGGTCGGAGCGCCGCCCGGATACGTCGGCTACGAGGAGGGCGGTCAGCTCACCGAGGCGGTACGCCGCAAGCCCTACTCCGTGGTCCTGTTCGACGAGGTCGAGAAGGCACACACCGATGTCTTCAACACCTTGCTGCAGGTACTCGACGACGGCCGGATCACCGACGCCCAGGGCCGCACCGTCGACTTCCGCAACACCGTCGTCATCATGACCTCCAACATCGGATCCGCCCATCTGCTCGACGGGGTGACCCCCGAGGGCGAGATCAAACCCGATGCGCGGGCCCTGGTCATGGGCGAACTGCAAAGCCACTTCCGCCCCGAGTTCCTCAACCGCGTCGACGACGTCGTGCTGTTCAAGCCGCTGGGCATGGAGCAGATCAAGCGCATCGTCGAGCTGCAGTTCAACGACCTGCGCCGGCGCCTGGCCGAACGCCAGATCACCGTCGCACTCACCGATCAGGCCCGCGAGCTCATCGCCCAGCAGGGCTTCGACCCCGTCTACGGGGCACGGCCGCTGCGCCGCTTTATCTCACATGAGGTCGAAACGCTCGTCGGGCGGGCGCTGATCCGCGGCGATGTGGAGGACGGCTCGACGATCCGGGTGGACGCCCAGAACGGTGAACTGGTCGTGACGTACGACGCGCCGGCCCGGGCCGACCATGGAATGGCTGCGTGAGAACGGTGGCAACGAGCCGGAGCAAGACGGTCGTCTGTGAGTCGTGCGGCCGCAAGAACCGGGTGCCGGCAGCGGGGGACGGGCGCCCCAGATGCGGAAACTGCGGCACCCCGCTGCCCTGGATCGTCGATGCCGGCGATGACGACTTCGCGGAGATCGCCGAAAAGGCGGCGCCCCTCGTCCTCGTCGATCTCTGGGCCACCTGGTGCGGCCCCTGCCGCATGGTCAGCCCCGCACTGGAACAGGTCGCCCGCGAGCTCGCAGGACAGATCAAACTCGTCAAGGTCGATGTCGACCAGGCCCCCAAGCTGTCCCAGCGATTCCAGGTGCAGGCCGTGCCGACCCTGCTCCTCCTCGACAAGGGAGAGGTGATCGCGCGACAGGCCGGCGCCGCCCCCGCCAACGTGCTGCGCCAATGGGTCGAGGAGACCATCGCGGGTCGTCGCTGAGCCCGTCCGCCAAGGAAGGAGGACCATCATGACTACCGAAAGCGACTGGCACCTGTCGCTCGTGCGCCCGGTGACACCTCGCACCCCCGAGGGCTGCGAGGAGTGCCTGCGCCTCGGCTCTCCCTGGGTGCACCTCAGGTTGTGCCTGACCTGCGGACACGTCGGATGCTGTGACTCCTCGCCACTCAAGCACGCCCGTCTGCACGCCGCCAACGTCGGCCACCCCATCGTGCAGCCCCTCGAACCGGGAGAGAACTGGCGCTGGTGTTACGTCCACGAGGCCGTGGTCTGATGACTGGCGCGGGCCCGGACGGGATACCCACCGAAACCCCCGATCAGCACGGCGCCTACCCCCGGCTGACGCAGGAACAGCTCGATGCGCTGGCCCAGTACGGCGAGTACCGCCCCACGCAGCGGGGCGAGGTGCTGTTCCGCGAGGGCGAACCGTTCGAGGAGTTCCTTGCCATCGTCAGCGGGATGGTCGAGGTCGTCCACGACTACGGCGGTCCCGACCAACGCACCGTGGCAGTACACGGCCCCGGCCGCTTTCTGGGGGAACTCGGTCTGCTCGAAGGGCAGCCGGCGTTCGACACCGCGGTCGTACGCGAGCCCGGCCAGGTCCTCGCGGTCCCGGTGGAGCGCCAGCGGGCCCTGGTGGCACGCGATCCGGTCCTCGGGGACCTGGTTCTGCGCGCCTACCTCGGCCGCCGGTCCCTGCTCATCGGCCTGGGCGCCGGCTTCCGGATCCTGGGCTCGTGCTACTCGCCCAACACCCTGCGACTGCGTGAATTCGCCGCCCGCAACCGGCTACCACACCGATGGATCGACCTGGAGAAGGACAAGGAAGCCGAGGCGCTGCTGCGCCGGTTCGGCATCCGTCCGGACGAGACCCCGGTCGTCATGTGGAAGGGAGAGCAGGTACTGCGCAATCCCAGCATCGCGGACCTCGCCCGCCTCATCGGACTCCCCACCTCTGCGCACGGCGACGGTGAATACGACCTGGTGGTGGTCGGCGCGGGCCCGGCCGGGCTCGCCGCGGCCGTCTACGGCTCATCCGATGGCCTCGTCACCGTAGCCGTCGACGCCATGGCCACCGGAGGCCAGGCCGCCACCTCCTCGCGCATCGAGAACTATCTGGGCTTCCCGTCCGGGATCTCGGGTGGCGAACTCATGGAACGCTCGGTGCTCCAGGCCCGCAAATTCGGCGCACAGCTCACCGTCCCCGCCGAGGTCACCTCGCTCGAACCGCGCGACGGCCGGTACGCCCTCACCTTCGCGGACGGCTCCGAGGTCCAGGCCGCCACCCTCGTCCTGGCCTCGGGAGTGCGCTACCGCAGGCTTGACGTCCCCGGCATCGACCGGCTGGAAGGCTCCAGCGTCTACTACGCCGCCACACTCCACGAGGCCAACCTGTGCCGGATGGACCCCGTGGCCGTGGTCGGCGGGGGCAACTCCGCAGGCCAGGCGGTGCTCTTCCTCGCCGAATACGCGCCCAAGGTGTATCTGATCGTCCGCAGCGGCGACCTCGGCAAGGACATGTCACGCTATCTGGTGGACCAGGTGACACGCCATCCGAAGGTCGAGGTGCTGACCCACACCGAAGTGCGCCAGGTCCACGGGGAGGGCACCCTGCAGTCGTTGACCGTGGAGGACAACGCCTCCGGCGACCGTCGCGAACTGCCGGCCCGCGCCCTGTTCGTGTTCATCGGCGCCCGGCCGCACACCGAGTGGCTGAAGGACGTGGTCGCGCTGGACCGACGGGGGTTCGTGCTCACCGGCGCCGACGCCCGGGCAGCGGCCGACGAGAACATCTGGGAATCGCTCGGGCGCGGGCCACTGATGCTGGAGACCACGATGCCGGGTGTCTTCGCCGCGGGTGACGTCAGGAGCGGATCCGTCAAGCGGGTCGCCTCCGCCGCGGGGGAGGGCGCCATAGCCGTCCGGCTCGTCCATGAACACCGGGCCCAGGAAGGCAATCTCGTCCGCGGACCCGGCGTGAGCGAGTCTCGGTCCGTGCCGGGCCAGTCGGTGTCCTGACGCTGGCCGTCCTCCCTGGGGCAGGAGATGGCCGACGGGCTGCCGGGGATGCGGGTCGCGGCGGTCGCCTCGGCGTTGTTCCTGGTGTGGCGGATGCGGCGGGTGCCCCGCCGAGGGGGCCTGGGTCGTGCCTCCCTGACCGGGGATGCCGCCGCAGGCAGAATGGCAGGCATGGCTGCACACTCTCTGACGGTCGGCTTTGACCTCGACATGACGCTGATCGACTCGCGCCCGGGCATCAAGGCCGTCTATCAGGAGCTGTCGGCCAGGACCGGCACCTTCATCGACGCCGACCTCGCGGCGAGCCGGCTGGGGCCCCCGCTGGAGCATGAGATCCGCCACTGGTTCCCCGAGGAGCGGGTGGCGGAGACCGCCGCTCTCTTCCGCGAGCTGTATCCGCAGTACGCGGTCGCGCCGACGCCCGCCATGCCCGGCGCCCGGGAGGCCATCGACGCGATCCACGCGGCGGGCGGCCGGGCGATCGTGGTGACCGCCAAGTACGAGCCCAACGCCAAGCTGCACCTGGAACACCTCGGCCTCGACGCGGACGCCCTCTTCGGCTCCCTGTGGGCGGCAGGCAAGGCCGAGGCGCTGCGCAAGCACCATGCGCAGGTCTACGTCGGCGACCACATCGGTGACGTCGTCGGGGCGCACACCGCGGGCGCGCTGTCCGTCGCGGTCGCCACCGGCCCGTGCGACGCCACGGAGTTGCGCAACGCCGGCGCCGAAGTGGTGCTCGCCGACCTGACGGAGTTTCCCTCCTGGCTGGAGCGCTATGTGGCGGAAGGGGCGGACGGGGGCGACGGCGCCGCCACCTGACGACGCTCCGGGAGAGGGCTGCTCCGAAGGAGCCGGTGCCCTCCGCCCCGGCCCGCCGTACCGTGCCCAAGCCGCCGGCCCGCTCAAGCAGTTCGCGGTATCCGGCCGCGGTGGCCGGGAACTCTTCGGTACCGGTCCCCGCGTTCAGCCGAGCCGCGACAGGCGACGCTCCCGCGGGTAGCCGTCACCGAACGCCCCTCCCGCGCCCACGGCAGCACCGCCTCCGGCCCGAGGACTGGCGAAGATGATGAAATGTCAGGCATACCCCGACCCTTCCAGGCCACCGTCAGGCTGAGGTAGTGGATACGAAAGCGAAGCAACTCTGATCGTTCACGCCCACTCCCCGAAGAGCGCCGTCGGCCCCGAATGGAAAGCCATTACCACTCTTTTGGGTGCTGGCCGGGAGGAGTGCCGTTTCTGCTCTGCCGGCGTGATCAGGATGGTCCCACGTCGGGTTGGGGCCGAGCGATCGAGGGCGGAAGCTGTGCTGCGCCGGTGGCACGGGGTGAATTGCCGTGGAGGCCTCGCCCCCGCGCCGATGGCGGATGGCCGTTCCCAACACGCGGGCCCAGGACAGAAGTTCTGGGCAGGGGCGAACAGAGGGGCGTGGCTGTGCACCTGACTCCGCATGAACAAGAACGCTTGATGATTCATTTGGCGGCGGATGTCGCCGACAAGCGGCGGGCCCGTGGGGTTCGGCTCAACTATCCCGAAACGATGGCGCTGTTGATCGTGCACGTCCTTGAGGGGGCCCGGGACGGCAGAACCGTTGCCGACCTGATGTCTTCCGGGCGGAAGGTTCTTGCCCGGGAGGAGGTGATGGAGGGTGTCCCGGAGATGATCGAGAACGTGCAGGTGGAGGCCACGTTCCCCGACGGCACGAAGCTGGTCACCCTCCACGGCCCCTTCCCTGAAGTGGGCAAGGACGAAGAGCCGAACATCTCCCCGGGGAAGGTGGACTTCTCCCAGCGGGAGGGCGACGAGGAGATCGCCTTCAACGATGGCCCCGGGCAACTGGACCGCATCACGAAGCTGACGGTCGAAAACCCGACGGACCGGCCCGTCCAGATCGGATCCCACTACCACTTCGCCGAGGCCAACGACGGGCTGAAGTTCCCCCGCAAGATGGCGTGGGGCAAGCGTCTGAACATTCCCGCCGGCAGCTCCGTACGTTTCGAGCCCGGCATCACCGAAGAAGTCGAGCTCGTACCCATCGAAGGTGAGCGCGTGGTCCACGGTCTGCGCGGCAAGATCAAGGGTCTGCCCGAGAAGATCAATGGCTCGCTGGACAACACCAAGGGTTCGTTCGACAAGGAGCGGGTGTGAATTCGATGGCTGAGTGCCCCAACTGCTCCTGCTGCCCGGAAGAGAAAACGCCCTTCGACCCGCTGCCCCGGTCCGACTACGCCGACCGGTTCGGCCCGACGACCCGCGACTGTATCCGTCTCGCCGATACGGCACTGCGGATCAAGATCGAGGATGACTGGTCGGGCGGACCCGGCCGCAGCGGCAACGAAATGGTGTTCGGCGGCGGCAAGGTCATCCGTGAATCGATGGGGCAGTCCGTCGTGCCGCGCGACCCCGGCAAGGGCAAGACGGAGACGTCAGCCGGCGGTACGGCGGCCCTCCCCCCTGACACCGTCATCACCGGCGTTGTCGTCCTGGACCACTGGGGCATCGTCAAGGCCGATGTCGCCATCCGCGACGGCGACATCGTCGCGCTCGGCAAGGCGTACAACCCCGAGACGATGAACCGTCTGCACGAGGACGGGCTCAGCCACAACGGTGTCGGCCCGAAGCCCACCGACTTCGTCATCGGTCCCGACACCGAGGTCATCGCGGGCAAGGACAGGATCCTTACCGCCGGCGGGATCGACACGCACGTCCACTTCATCTGCCCCGACCAGATCGATGAGGCGCTGGCCGCGGGTGTCACCACGCTCATCGGCGGCGGCACCGGCCCGGCGGAGGGCAGCACCGCCACCACCGTGACGCCCGGGTCCTGGCACATCGACCGTACGTTTGAGGCGCTGGACGCCTACCCGGTCAACATCGGGCTGCTCGGCAAGGGCGCCACGATGTCCACGGAGTCCATGCTCGACCAGGTGGATGCCGGCGTCATCGGGTTCAAGGTGCACGAGGACTGGGGTGCTACCCCCGCCGTCATCGACAAGTGCCTGCAGGTGTGTCAGAAGACCGGTGTCCAGCTGGCGCTCCATGCCGACTCGCTGAACGAGGCCGGCTTCGTCCAGGACACCCTCGGCGCCATCAAAAAGCGCTCCCTCCACGTCTTCCACGTGGAGGGCGCAGGAGGCGGCCACGCCCCCGACATGATCAAGATGGTGAGCGAGCCGAATGTGCTGCCCGCCTCCACCAACCCCACCCGGCCACTGACCGTCAACACGGTCAAGGAGCACTTCGACATGGTGATGGTCTGCCATCACCTCAACCCCGCCGTCCCCGAGGACCTGGCCTTCGCGGACTCCCGGATCCGGCCCTCCACGATGGCCGCCGAGGACATCCTCCACGACCTCGGCGCCATCTCCATCATGTCCTCGGACGCCCAGGCCATGGGGCGCATCGGCGAGATGATCATGCGTACCTGGCAGACCGCGCACGTGATGAAGGTACGCCGCGGCTTCCTGGAAGAAGACCAGCCCGCGGACAGGCCGGAGAACAAGCCGAAGGGCAAGAAGGCGAAGGGCGAGACGCCGGTGGACGAGACGCCGGAGCCTGAGCCGCCGCTGGCCGACAACAGGCGCGCCCGCCGGTACGTCGCGAAGTACACCATCAACCCGGCCCTCGCCCAGGGCATCGATGCCGTCGTCGGGTCGGTGGAGACGGGCAAGCTGGCCGACCTGGTGCTGTGGGAACCGAAGTTCTTCGGGGTCAAGCCGCACATGGTCATCAAGGGCGGGCAGATCGCTTACGCGCAGGTGGGCGACGCCAACGCGTCCATTCCCACGCCGCAGCCGGTCCTGCCGCGCCCCATGTGGGGGGCCACCGGCCTGGCTCCTGCCTCCATCTCCTACAACTTCGTCACCGAGCGGGCCGTCAAGAAGAACCTGTCCAAGGGCCGCACGCTGAACAAGCGGTTCAAGGCCATCAAGGACACGCGTGGCGTCTTCAAGGCGCACATGAAGGAGAACAACGCCACCCCCGACGTCCGCATCGATCCCGATACCTACGAGGTCATCATCGGCGGAGCGAAGGTGACGGATGTGACGACCTTTGTCGAAGGCCAGATCGTCGACCGTGCCTACGTCTCCGAACTTCCCATGGCCCAGAGGTACTTCCTCTTCTGATCCGCCAAGAGACACCCAGCGGTGACGCAGAAATCCAATAGCGGAGAAACGAAGGAAAGGTGGGCCTGCGCTCCATGAACCGTGCCGCGCTGTTCGTCCTGGCCGACGGCCGGTTCCCGGCCGGAGGGCATGCCCACTCCGGCGGAGCCGAACCGGCCGTCGCCGCGGGCCGCATCAGGGATGCGGAGACGCTGGAGGACTTCTGCCGGGGACGGTTGCATACTGCGGGCCTGGTCGCGGCGGCGCTGGCCGCCGCGGCCGCCGCGGGGCACGATCCGCTTCAGCTGGACGAGGCCGCCGACGCCCGCACCCCCGTGCAGGCCCTTCGGACCACCGCGCGCAAACTCGGGCGGCAGATGATGCGCGCCGCCCGCGCCACGTGGCCGTCGGCCGAGCTGGACCAACTGGCCACGGCCCGGCCGCAGGGCGCGCACCAGCCGGTGGTGCTGGGCCTGGCCGCCCGGTCGGCCGGGCTGGCGCCACTGGACGCCGCCTGTGCCGCGGCGTACGAAACCGTCAGCGGACCGGCCACGGCGACGGTCCGGCTGCTGAGCCTGGACCCGTTCGACGCCACCGCTGTCCTCGCCCGCCTGGCCCCAGAACTCGACCAGATCGCCGCAGCCGCCGCCGATGCCGCCCAGCGCATCCGCGACGAGGGCATCGACGCGCTGCCGGCCGCCTCCGCGCCGCTGCTGGACATCACCGCCCAGCACCACGCCGCCTGGCCGGTACGCCTGTTCGCCTCCTGACCACCACACCACAAGACCTCGCCCAAGACGGGAATGCGCATGCACCTCGGTCACGATCTCGACGAGAAGTTTCCCCACCGGCACACCTACAGCGCCGCCGCCCCCAAGCGCCCCGACGGCACCCGCCGCGCCCTGCGGATCGGCCTGGGCGGACCGGTCGGCTCGGGCAAGACCGCCACAGTCGCCGCCCTGTGCCGGGCGTTGCGCGCCGAGATGTCCATCGCCGTCGTCACCAACGACATCTACACCCGCGAGGACGCCGATTTCCTGCTGCGTGAAGCAGTGCTGCCGCCCGAGCGCATCAAAGCCGTCGAAACGGGCGCCTGCCCGCACACCGCCATCCGCGACGACATCTCCGCCAACCTCGAAGCCGTCGAGGACCTGGAAGACGAGGTCGGCCCCCTCGACCTCGTCCTGGTGGAGTCCGGCGGTGACAATCTCACCGCAACCTTCTCCAAGGGGCTGGTGGACGCGCAGATCTTCGTCATCGACGTAGCCGGTGGCGACGACATCCCGCGCAAGGGCGGCCCCGGCGTCACCACCGCCGACCTCCTGGTCGTCAACAAGACCGACCTCGCCCCCTACGTCGGATCCGACCTGGAGGGCATGGCCCGCGATGCAAAGACCCAGCGCGGCACCCTCCCCGTCGCCTTCACCTCCCTCAAGACCGAGGGCGGCGTCAAACCGGTCGCCGACTGGGTCCGCGAACGCCTCACCCACTGGAGCGAAGGCCCCGCATGACCCTCGCAACCGAACACACCGCGCCGGCGGCCTGTCCGGCATCTGCCGCAGGCGTACGAGCCACCGCCCGCATCACGGCAGCCGCCAGGGGCGGTACCACCACCCTGCCGGTCCTCGACGGCGACGGTCCCTTCGAACTCCGGCGCCTGCGCTCGCGCGGCAGCGAGGCGCGCGTGTGCGTGGTCGGCGCCATGTGCGCCCCCCTCGGCGGTGACCGGCTGCGCATCGAAGCCACCGCCCAGCAGGGCGCGGCCCTCCACATCACCTCTGCCGCTGCGACCCTCGCCCTGCCAGGCCCCACCCCGGAACACGCCACCTACGACGTACACCTGACCGTGGCAGAGGACGCGGAGCTCCACTGGCTGCCCAAGCCGTTGATCTGTGCCGCCGGCAGTAATCTGCGGCAGACGTGGACCGTCCACCTCGCCCCCACCGCACGGCTCGTGCTGCGCGAAGAGCAGGTACTCGGACGTACCGGCGAACCGCCCGGCCATGTGGCCACCCGACTCACCGTCCGACGCGGCGGGCACCTGCTCCTCGACCAGGAAACCGAGTACGGTCCGGACACACCCGGTTGGGACGGCCCCGCCGTCCTCGCCGACCACCGGGCGACCGGGCAAATCCTCATCGCCGACCCGGCCTTCGAAAGCAAGCCCCCCGGCGTCCAGCTCTTCGTCGACGAGCCGGAAGACGGCCAAGCCATCCTGACACCACTCGCGGGACCCGCCGCGCTCGTCACTGCCCTCGCCCCGGATGGCCTCCGCCTGCGTCGCCTCCTCGACACGGCACGGATGAGGACACCGAGGAAGGCGTGAACCGATCCGTCGCCCACGGTCGGCGCCCAACATGGCCTGGCGCACATCGACTTCACCGTCCAGGCAGATAAACCCGGACTGCCCGCCAAGGCGCCCTGGACCTGTCGGACGGGGACCCTTGAGGAACGCCGCATGGAACTCACCACATCCGATCGGCGAAGTGCGGATCAACAACGCACAAGCACGCCAGTTTGATGAGTCGCCCGATCAGTGGTTCCCGTCGTGTCGCGGGAGCTTCCGGGGCAGGCTGCCTGCGGGGGCACCGGTGGCTTATCAGAGGCGTCGGCCCGTTGGTACTGCCTGTCGGCAGCTTGCCTGTGAATGAGGGGGCGGCATGACGCACGGAATCGGGCCTGGGCACGTTCCCAGGGGGAACGATGCGGCATTACTGGCGGCGGGTATCGCCGACATGGCGGTCAGCGGATTGACTACCGCCCTGCGTGGCGTGCGCGGGCTGCTCGGCCGCGCGGACATGGGCGAGCTGGCAGACGAAGGGCGGCAGGAGCTCAAAGCCCGCGGACGTCTGGCCCTGGACCGTTTCGCCGCCGGCGCACCGGCGCATCTGGAGGTGCTGGCCCAGCACGTCATTGCCCGCCGTGGCTCCGCCGATGACTGACAGCAGCAACCAGGCTGCCTTCAAGCCCCGCGTGGACGAGGCACTGCAGCGCTTTGTCGAGAACGAAGTCGATCACCTGCTGGCGATCGACGAGGAGCTGGCTCCCGTCGCTGAGCAGCTTCAGGTCATCACGACGCACGGAAAGCGTCTGCGGGCAGCGTTCTGTTACTGGGGCTGGCGGGCGGCCGGGCAGCCGGACTCCGACGCCCTGGTCCGGGCTGCTGCCGCGATGGAACTCGTCCATGCAGCGGCCGTCGTCCATGACGATCTGATCGACAACAGCGCGCTTCGGCACGGTCTGCCCACAGCTCACCTCGGGCTGCGGACCGCAGTGGCCGAGGGCCCGCGTCCGAAGGCCGCGGCCCGTTCGCTGGCGATGCTGGTGGGTGACCTGCTGATGTCGTGGGCCGGGCAGCTGTTCACCACCTGCGGCCTGCCCGCCGCCTATCTCTCGCGAGCACGCCCGCTATGGGCGGTGCTGGCCCGTGAACTGGTGGCCGGGGAATGCCTGGAAATCCTGCGTACGGGCGGGCGCCCCGATACTGCTGCTTCACTGCAGGTGATCCGCTACAAGACCGCCAAGTACACCGTCGAGCACCCTCTGCATATCGGCGGGGCGCTGGCCGGAGCCTCCCAAGAACTGCGGGAACTCTTCACTGATTTCGGGCTCCCCCTGGGCGAGGCATTTCAGCTCCGCGACGATCTGCTGGGACTGTTCGGCGACCCGGACCGCACCGGCAAGGCAAACGGGGACGACATCGCCGCGCACCGCCCCACCACGCTACTGGCGCTCACCTGGCAGGACGCCACCGGTGCGCAACGGCATGAGCTGCGCAAGATGCTGGGGCGTCGCAGCCTCGACGAGGCGTCGGTCGCACGGGTTCGGGAGATCATGCACGCCACCCAGGCCCCCGCCCGCGTCGAGCACATGATCACTGAACGGGTGCAGGCCGCCACCACCGCCCTGCACCAGGCCCATCTGCCGGCCGATTCAGCCCGCGCACTTGCCGGCCTGGCACAGACCGCCACCGTTCGCCGCAACTGACCCGAGCGTCCTCGACGTTCACCGAGTCCGCCCGCAAGGAGCCGTGTGACCTACACCGCAGCATCCATGGATACGCTCCGGCAGGTCGGAGACGAGCTCGCCGACGCGACCGTCGCGACCCTGTTCAGGCGGGGGGAAGTGGGGAAGTTCAACACCCTCATGCGTTACCTCTCCACCGCCGGCCAGGACCCGCCCGACGGTCTGCCGGAGGTGGCCCGCGAATACCTGCACGCCACCGGCGCACCGCCGGACTGGGTGGACTGGGGCGAGATGGAGCAGGCACGCCTGTTCTTCATCGACAACAACGTGCACATCTCCACCGCGCTGTCGTTCGCTTCCATGCCCGCCTGCTACGTCATCCCGCACATCGCGAAGCTGCTCAGTACCACCCACTCCCTGAAGTACCCCTCCAAGCGCATGGCGGAGACCGGACAGTTCACGGTCTACCTCATGCAGCCCGGCGCCTTCGAAGCGGGCAGCCGCTTCATCCCGGCCGCGCAAAAGGTCCGGCTGCTGCACGCCTCCATCCGCCACCATCTCCAGCGCGAAGACCGCTGGGACACCGCCGGCCTCGGCACCCCCATCTGCCAGGAGGACATGATCGGCGGGCAGATGCTCTTCTCCCTGCTGGTCCTGGACAGCCTGCACCGCCTGGGTATCCACATGAGCATCGACGGAGCCGAGGCATACTTCTACGCCTGGCGCGTGGTCGGCGCCATGCTCGGCGTCGACCAGGATCACGTCCCCAAGGACCTCGACACCGCCCGCCAGTTCTTCGACCTCTACATGACCCGCTATATGGGCCCTTCCGATGAAGGCGCCCATCTCACCCGCCAGCTCATCGACCTGTACGAAGAGGTCGTGCCCGGCACCCTCTTCGACCCCGTCGTCGGAGCGCTGATCCGTTACCTCATCGGAGACACCTGCGCCGACTGGCTCGACGTACCCCGCACCGCCTGGGACACCGCCATCAAAGCCGCACCTGCGCTGCTCGGCATGCTCGAAAGGATCGAGGACCACTCCCCCCTGGGGGCATGGGCCCTGGACCGCCTCGGCCACTTCACCACCCTGCTCGAACTCAGCTCTCTCACCCGCGGCCGGGTCATGCACTACGCCATCCCCGAACAGCTCAAGAAGGACTTCGGCGTCACCTCCGCCACCCCCCGCACCAGCCGCTGGACACCGCCCGCTCCGAGCGTCACCACGTAAGACCAACCGCGCGTCACCTCCGGAGGCGGGCCGGTCGCGCCTCCGCCGATCTGCACCGTACGCCCTGGCCGGTGGCAGCTTCGAAGCCTGCACAAGAGGCAGAACGGACCGGGACGTCGCGCCGGCATCCGCAGGCCGGAAAGAGACTGCGGAAGAAACCGCGGGGCACAGCTTCTGGGCTCGGTGCGCCGACGCCCTGACAGATGTTTTTGATGCTCGGCTTCACGGCCCGGACGAGCGGTCGCGGATCAGCGCGCCGACATCGAGGAGTAGTAATGCTGCTCGTCGGCGTAAAGGATGCATGCCGCGCCTCGAACCGGTGCCAGGACTATCCCGGGCTCGGTGCCTCGCCGGATACCGCGACACCTGCCTGGCGGAAGTCGTCCAGGGCGGCCACTGTTGTGTGCGGGGCAACCCCGACCGAGTAGTCGAGGCGTACGCGTGCGCGAAACCCTGCCGCGACGGCATCCAGGGCGGTCGCACGCACACAGTGGTCCGTCGCGATGCCCACCACATCGACGTCCTCGACCCCACGGGTGCGCAGCCAGTCCGCCAGGGAGGTTCCCTCCGCGTCCGCGCCTTCGAAACCGCTCTTGGAGGCACTGTGAGCCCCCTTGAAGAAGACGGCGTGCACCTTGCCGTCCGTGACGACAGGTGCGAAATGGGGATGGAATTCAGCGCCTTCGTTCCCTGCCACGCAGTGGACGGGGAAGCTGTCCTGGAAGTCCGGGGTCTCGGAGAAATGGCTGCCCGGATCGATGTGATGGTCCCGGGTGGCCACAACGTACTGGTAGCCACGCCCCGCACTCCGCTCAACCAGTTCCGCGATCGCCGAGGCGATCCGCGCGCCTCCCGCGACGGGAACGCTGCCTCCTTCGCAGAAGTCGTTCTGCACATCCACGACGATCAAGCCACGGCTCATCACGCACACCCTTCAGCACTGTGGAACACAGAAATAACCACTTCGGAAACCTGGACCGGCCCAAGATGCGGAACCGCTCGCTCTACGCGACCGAGGTGCAGGAAACGACGGTGTCCGTGCACAAAGTCCATTCCCTTGGTCATTGCCCAGGTCTACCGGCCACCGTGCGGTCAACGCGGCCTGCGTCACCCGCCCGGACCAGCAGGTTCACCTCAGGATCGATGCACGACGCCGACGAAGTCAGGGCTTCATCGACCAGGGACGGGAAGGTCGGTGGAGCCGATCTTCCCGCTGCCGGGGGCTGCAACGCCGATGCCACCGCTGCCAACCACATCGAAGCCGCCATGACCAGCAACCATCCGGCTCACGCAACCGGGATCGGTCGGGCTGACGGCGCCGCACGGGACATCGAGGCTGGTTCAGCCTGTCCACAGCGACCTCTCGTGCAGTCGCTGGTGATCGATCCGCTGGTTGCCATGGCTGACAGGCCGGGTGGGCTCGGTGACTTTCTCAGAAGGGGCTAAGCCCGCCGCGCGGAACCGCTCTGTACAGGCTGCTTCAGAACTGAGAGCCTCCTCGTCACGACAAGCCGGGGCGGGGGGAGACGACAGGGTGGACATCACACAGCAATGCCGGCAGGCAGCTGGCCCGGTTCTGAGGGGTGAGCAACGATGAACGGCCCGAAGCCGACGACGCTGGCCGGGCTGGCGGGTCTGGCTGCACTCGCCGGACTGGCAGCGCTGACGAAGTGGGGTGTGGGGAAAACCCTGCCCGGCAAGAACGCAGTGGCGCAGCTGGCGGAAGACGAAGCGCGGCGCCGGCGTGAGGCCATCAAGCGGAAACACGAGTACTTCAGGAACAAGCGGGAGGATGCGGCTCGCCGGGCCCGCGGAAACAACCACGACTGAGAGCTGTCCCGTAAACGGCCTTTGGCGGGTGGGGCGCGGTCGTTGGGTTGGTGGGCTGTGCGCTCATCCGGCGAGTTTGAGGTTGTGGGAGGCGGGCGATGCCGCGCATGGCGTGGTGGACGCCGTCGCCCTTGAGGCGGCCATCGCGCAGAATCTTCCAGTACTTCATGCGTGCGAAGACGTGCTCGACGCGGGCTCGTTCCTGTTGGTGGGACGTGTTGTGTGCTTGCTTCCAGGCGGGCCGTTTTCCGCCCTTGCGGCAGCGGTGCGGCACCAGCCGGCCGGTGCCTGCGTGCGTACACCATGAGCGACCTATCGAGGTCGCCCCGACCGGTTGCGGCCGAGGCGACCGCCTCCGCCAACCATTGCGCGGACTGCAGAGCCCACCCACGTCCCACTCCCCACAGGGGATCGCCGGTCAGGGCGGCGTCGCCGATGAACGCGACGCCCGGTGCGGTCGACTTGCGGCTGTGAAGCGGGTAGTTGACCGTACCGGTGATCTTCGTGATGCGCTCGGCGGAGTCGATGGGCGGCGCTTCGGGCAGGGCGCGGACGAATTCGACGAAGCTGCCCTCCAGGTCTTCCCGGAAGGCCGGCAGCCGTTTCTTGTCCGGGAGCACCGCGATGACCGTCACCCCGTCGTCGTTCGGAAATGCGTACGCCATATCGGGCTCGAGGAACCAGGTGTGACCGATCCCGCCGTGCAGCGGAAGATTGCGGAAGTGCGCGAGATAGCCCAACCGTGCGTTCTCGTACCGCCGGGCAGGCGCCCGGCGAACTTCGCTACGATCGAGTCCTTGCCATCGGCGCCGACCACCAGGGGCTTCTACGACGGCATCCGTCACGGCCACCGCCCACCCCGCCTCGGCGACCGGTCCGGTAGCAACAGCTCGATGCTCGCCCACTGGGCGTCAGAGTCAACGACACACATCTACGAACTCAGATGATCCGCAGGGCACGTCCCGGGGACGTCATTTGGATCAAAATGCCGCCGCTACGGCCTCTCACCTCTTGGGGTGTGCGGGTTCCTTGTCCTGCTGGGCACCGCCCGTACGCGGCGAAGCCGGGTGTCCACCACGCCTGTGCGTCCGCGGTGACTGCGAAGGCCTCGATCCCGTCCAGCGACCGCAGCCACTCACGAGAGGCGTCGCCCATGGCGAAGGCGGCCGTGGCGAGCGTGTCCACCTCGGTGAGGTGGCGGCCGACCAGCGTGATGGACGCAAGGTCCGTCGCCGGCCGGCCGGTGCGCGGGTCGAGGATGTGCGGGCCGCGCTCGGCGGTGCCGGACGTCGCGACGGCCAGGTCCCGGCCGGTGACCACAGTGGTGAGGTCCCCGCGGCACAGGGGGTGGGCGACACCTATCTGCCAGGGTCGGCCGGGCGCGGCCTCGCCCCGGGTCTGGATGTCACCGCCGCCGTTGACGCTGTGATGGCGGGCGCCCGCGCCGTACAGCAGCTGCGAGGCACGCTCGACCGCCCAGCCCTTGACCACGGCCGACGGGTCGAGGCGGCCTCCGGGGGTGGCGGAGAACCAGCCGTCGCTGGAGCGCGCGGCGGCCCGGCACAGCTCAAGGACCTCCGCCACCTCGGGGTCGCACTGATGCTCCGTCAGCTCGCCACGGCCCAGGCGGCTGATCTGGCTGCCGGGACGGTAGGTCGAGAAGACCTCGTCCACCCGGTGCAGCCAGGCCACGGCGTCGGCCAGTGCCCGAGTGACCGCGCGGGTTGGTGCGCCGCGGATGTCGAAGGAGAACACGGTGCCCATGGCGTGCTCGGCATGGCGCACCGCGCCGGGCTCAGCCATGGGCACGGTCCAGTGCGCTCTGGAGCGAGGAGATATAGCCCTGGCTGGTGAACGTCGCACCGGACACGGCGTCGATCTCCGCGCTCTGCGCGGCCAGCACCTCCTGCGTGAGCCGGGGTACGGCATGGGCGCTGGCGCCTTCGTCGTGCTCGCCCTTGAGCACGGCGATCGTGGTGAGCCTGCCCTTGACCAGGGTGACCCGCACCTGCACCGGGCCGCGCCTGGTGTCGATGGTGTCCCCGGTGAAGGTCCCCGAAGTCCCGTCGCGCTCCCGGGTGGGTGGGACGGCGCTCGGTGACGCACTGGGGGCGGGCCCGGCCGGCGGGGCGGCTGCGGCCGTCGGAGTCTGGTGCGGTTTCAGGGCCAGCATCAGGAACAGACCTGCGACGGTGGCGGTGGTTGCGGCAACTGCTCGGTTCACGGTGCGGTCTCCTCAGAACGCGAACGACTCGTGGTGGATGCGGCGGCGCGGTACTCCGGCGCCGCGCAGGGCGCTCTTGGCGGCCTCGGTCATCCCCGGCGGCCCGCACAGGTAGACGTCATGGGAGGCCAGGTCCGGGATCAGGTCGCACAACGCGTCCGCCGTCAGCGGCAGGGAGTTCCCGGCCCCTTCGCCGACCGCGTAGTGCACCCGCGCGCCGCGGACCGCCGCTATGTCGTCCAGCTCGCTGCGCAGCGCGAGGTCCTCCACGCGCCGCGCGAAGTACACCAGGGTCACCTCGCCGGGCAAGGTCTCGAAAAGCGGCCGCAGCGGGGTGATGCCGACACCGCCGCCGAGCAGCAGCACCTTCGAACTGCTGCGGCGGGCGGCCGTAAAGGCTCCGTAGGGCCCCTCCGCCCACACCCGCGTGCCGGGCCGGAGCCGGGCCACCGCCCGGCTGTGGCCGCCGGCCTCCTTCACGGTGATCCGCAGATGGCGCGGGTCGACCGGCGCGGAGAGCGAGAACGGGTTGGCGGTCCACCACTGGCCGGGTGCGAGAAAGCGCCAGCGGAAGAACTGACCGGGCTGCGCGCCTAGTTCTCCCAGTCGCTCTCCCGTGAGGTAGACCGAGACGACCCCGGGAGCCTCCGGGTGGACTTCGGCGACTCGCAGTCGGTGCCGCAGCGCCCGCCGCAAGGGGGTGAGAAAGCGATTCCACAGCAGCAGCGCCGCCACCCCGAGGTACAGCGTGTACCAGGCGAGTTGGGCCGGCCGGTCGGCCACGAAGTCCTCGCCGTTCGACAGCTGGTGGAAGAAGGCCAGGAACACCGCGAGATAGGTGCAGAAGTGCAGATAGTGCCAGGTCTCATAGCTCATGCGGCGGCGTGCGGCGCGGGCGGACACCACCCCCACACCGACGAGCAGCAGCAGCCCGATCGTGCCCCACAGTACGTCCTGGTATTGGAACACCAGGGTCGTCGTCTGGTCGATCACGTTCGTTCGCGCGGTGATCGAGGAGCCCCAGATGATCAGCGTGGTGTGGGCGAGGGCGAGGAACACGGTGTACCGCCCGCCCGTCGCATGCCAGCGGGCGAGCCGGTCGGTACCCACCACCCGGTCCAGCACCGGCACCCGCGCCATCAGGGCGAGCAGGACCGCGCAGGCATAGCCCGCGAGCAGCCCGGTGATCCGGCCCGCGCCGGTCAGCCAGCCGTCCAGGCCGACGACCGACGGTGTGTGGCGCCACCACAGGGCGAGCACGGCGACGGCACCGCCATAGACCACCACCAGGACCCCTTCCGGGGGAACGCGCCGGGCCGGCGGTGGCGCGTGTCGCGGAACGTACCTGCTGGTGCGGGTGTGCGGGGCGGCGGTCATGAGGACTCCCTCGGCGAACGGATCGGGCCGCCGGCGAGGTCTGCGTCAGGCGGCGGCCCCGTCGGTCGGCACACCGTGGCAGCGCAACTTCTGGGTTTCCGCTGAAAAGGGGAGCTACGGGCCCTCGGAAGCGGACTCAGAGAAAACGCAGAGATTGAGGCGGGATACTGCCGGGACCATGTACACGCCCGATGCCTCCTCCTCCGCCCCGCCCGGTCTGCGCCATCCCGACGGCACGCCGGTGCGGGTGCTCGTCGTCGACGACGAACCCGACCTGGCCGGAATCCTCTCCGACGTACTGCGCTCCGAGGGCTGGGAGGTCCGCGTCGCAGGCACCGGTGAGGACGCGCTCAGCACCGGCCATGACTTCCGGCCAGACGCGGTGGTGCTGGATGTGATGCTCCCCGACATCGACGGGCTCCAGGTCCTGCGGGGGCTGCGCGCCCAGGCGCCGGGGGTGTGCGTGCTGTTCCTGACGGCCCGCGATGCCGTGGAGGACCGCATCGCCGGCATCACCGCGGGCGGCGACGACTACGTCACCAAGCCGTTCAGCCTGGAGGAGGTACTGGCCCGGCTGCGTGGGCTGCTGCGCCGGGCCGGCATGACCCGGACCACGGACACCACGAAGCTGCTGGCCTTCGGCGACCTCGTGATGGACGAGGACGCCCGTGAGGTGTCTCGCGGCGGACAGGTGGTGGAGCTGACGCCGACCGAGTTCGAGCTGCTGCGCTTTCTGCTGCGCAACCCTCGGCGGGTGCTCAGCAAGGCCCAGATCCTCGACCGGGTGTGGAGCTACGACTTCGGCGGCCAGGCGCATGTGGTCGAGCTCTACATCAGTTATCTGCGCAAGAAGATCGATGCCGGGCGCTCCCCAGTGATCCACACTGTGCGCGGGGTCGGCTATGTCCTCAAGTCGGACCCGCGATGAAACTCCCCACCCTCCCGGCCCTGCGCAGCCTCCGGGCACGGCTCACCGTCGGGCTGGTGGCCCTGCTGGCGCTGAGCTGCCTCGCGGTCGGCGTGGCCACCACCACCGCCCTCGAAGGCTTCCTGATACGCCGGCTCGATCAGCAGCTGACCGCCATCGGCGGCCACTTCCCGGCGAGCCTGGACCCGGCCGGGGCCTCCGGCGGAAACAACGGTGGCCCCGACACCCGCGGACAGGCCGCCGGCACCTTCGGCGCCTGTGTGCTGGGCGGATCGGTGACCCGGGCCGCCGTGGTCGGCGAGCGGACCGAGACCCCGGTGCCGCTCACCGCCGCCGACCGCCGGGTGCTGGCACAGGTGCCCGCGGACGCCCGGGGCCGCAGTATCCGGCTCTCCACGCTCGCCGAGTACCGGGTGATGGGCGTCCGTGGCTCGGCCGGTGATGTGCTGATCACCGGGCTGCCGCTGCAACCCGTCGCGGACACCGTGAGCCGGCTGGAGCTGGTGGAGGCGGTGGTTTTCGGGGCCGCGCTGCTGGTCACCGGGATCGCCGGCGCGGTATGGGTCCGGCTGTCGCTGCGCCCGCTGCGGCGGGTGGCGGCCACCGCCTCGCGGGTGGCTCAACTACCGCTCGCCGGAGGCGAGGTGGCGATGCCTCCACGCGTCCCGGACACCGACCCACGAACCGAGGTGGGCCGGGTCGGCGGCGCGTTCAACCGGATGCTTCAGCACGTCGAGGAGTCACTCGCCCGCAGGCTCGCCAGCGAGCAGCGATTGCGCCGGTTCGCTGCCGACGCCAGCCATGAGCTGCGAACCCCGGTGGCCTCGATCCGCGGGCACGCGGAGCTGGCGCTGCGCAGCCGCGGGCCGGTGCCGGAAGAGGTGCGGCACGCCCTCGGCCGGGTCCGCTGCGAATCCGTGCGCATGGGTGAGCTCGTGGACGATCTGCTGCTGCTCGCCCGGCTGGACGCGGGGCGCCCGCTGGCGACCGAGCCGGTGGACCTGACCCGTCTGGTCCTCGACGCGGTGAGCGACGCCCACGCCGCCGGGCCGGAACACCGCTGGGCACTGCAGCTTCCCGAGGAACCCGTGGTGCTCCGGGGCGATCAGCGCGGACTTCAGCAGGTGCTCACCAACCTGCTCGCGAACGCCCGCGCCCACACTCCGCAGGGCACCCGGGTGACGGTAGGCCTCACCGAATGGGACCACGAGGTGGAAATCCTGGTCCAGGACGACGGACCCGGCGTACCGGAAAAGCTGCAGTCCGAGGTCTTCGACCGGTTCGTCCGCACCGACAACGGGCGTTCGAGAAGCGCGGGCGGCACGGGCTTGGGCTTGGCCATCACCCAGGCGGTGACCACTGCACACGGCGGGCGCGTCGCCCTGACCAGCCGCCCCGGCTACACCGCATTCCAGGTGTGGCTCCCCCGCGTCGAGAAGCCGTAGCCTCGACGGCCGCCCCTGGAGTGCGGCACCTCAGCCAAGACGTCTGCCCGACCACGAAGGCCCTCGGGCACCATGGGGTTGCCGCGAACTGCCGCTCCCTGCCTCCGCCGAGGGGGCGGACGGGGTGCCCTGTCCCGGCCCGGACGGTGGTGCAGGTCGCCGGCCATCATTCTCCGACCCGAGCACCACAACGGCCCGGCCTCACCGCCATCATGCGGTGAGGCCGGGCCTTGTTGCGTATCCGGTGCCTATGCACCCACTGGTGAGGAGTGGCAGTCGGACTGCGGTGATAGCGGCGTCATCACCTGCTCCGCTGTCTCCGGGGCGCCTGGGCATCACCAGCGCTCGTCGGATCTTCTTGCCACCACCAACGTCCGTGGGCGCTGGGGGCTGTCGGCGGGCGCGGTTAGCCGAAGGGGTTGTCGGGGAAGCCGTTGGCCGAGACTGCCGGCTCGCCCGCGAGCACGGGAGCCACCGGGGTGGCGTTGGGGACGGGAGCCGATATCTGTTCCTGCTTCACGCCGGGGGGCAGGAAGCAGGGTGTTTCCACTGAGAAGACGAGTGCGTTGCCGCGTCCATATGTCTCCACCGAGACGAAGAGGTTGTCGCTGCCGCCTTTGGCGTCCATGAGCGCTTGCGATGGCTTCTCGCGGTAGCCGTTGATCTTGTAGCCCGCGGTTTTGAGCTTCTTGCGCATGGCGCGCAAGGCCTTCCCGTGCTCGTCTCCTGAAATCGCCGCCCGGGCGGAGTAGGAGAGGTCAAAGCGGCCGTCGGTGGCATGCTCGTGGTTCCTGCCGAAGCACTCGTAGAACTCCTTGTCCACCGTTTTGTCGTCGGCCGTAAGGCCGTACTGGCTGGCTAGTGAGTCGATCAGTGTGCGGGCCGAGCGTTCGGCTCCGTCCCTGCTCTTGACGGGCAGCGGATCGTTCTTCCCGGAGTCGGTCATGCATCCTCCAGATGCGAGCAAGGCTACGAGTGTGAGCACGCTGATACGGCTGTGGCGGCGGATGCGGCCGGTCACCAGTCGGACCCCTCAGTCTTAGGCGGGTGGGGGTGGGGGTGCACGCGATACTTCCCATCTCCGGGAGGCATTCCCGCGATGATGCGGCCCTGGTTGGCGAGGCTTTCGCTGCCCTTGTCCCAGTAGCCGCCGTGCCCCGAGGTGTCCACGTCGAACACCTTGCCTCCAAACTCCCTCTCCGCAGGATTTTCTCCTAGGGTCTTGCCTGAGGCGTCGGTGGAGACGATGTCGTCGGGCGCCCAGCCGGCCCAGACGTGGTCGGGGTTCATGTTCAGGTCCTTGGCGTGGTCCACTGCCATTCCGGGGCTGCCGACCACGATGACGTCGTCGGCATCCAGGCCGCCGCTCTGGGATGCACCGACGCCCACCACGGTTGATCCGTAGCTGTGGCCGAGCACGGTCATGTGGGCACGTTCTCCCTGATGCGACTCGCGCAGTCCGTGCGTGAAGCTTCTTAGATCACCGCCGGCCGGGTCAGCACGTCCGGTCGTGAACATGCTGGCGTCCGTTTCGGGGGCGTCGTATCCAAGCCATGACACCACCGCAGTGCTGTCGCCGCCCCTCTGCCTGGACGCCTTCTGCAGCCGGTCTACCCGCTCGATCTGCTCATCGACGTTCACCAGGTCGTTGTCGGTGCCCGGGACCTGTACGGCAACGTTGTGGGCGGTGTCGGGGTTTCCCTTTGAGACGAGGGCCCGGCCATCGCCCTTCGTGTCAATCCCCAGTACGTAGAGCCGTTTGTTGTCGTCGCTACCGTCAGCCTTGTCGAGCGCCGTTTGCAGCTTCTGCAGGCCCTCGTACTGCCGCTGGTCGTGGATGCCCAACTCGCCGCTCTGCTTCTTCATGTCATAGTTCGCCAGCGAGAGGTCCACCTCCTTGCGGTTGGCTTCGTCACGGTCGGTACTGGGGATGCCGTCGAGCCAGCCGATCTTGTCGGGGTAGGCGTCGATGTACTCCTGTCGCTCCTGCTCTGAAAGGCCCGCCCACCATTTGGCGTTCTCCTTCGGGTCCTTCTTGGAAGGTATGGAGTCCTCGTCGAGGTGGGCGAAGTCTGCGACCTGGCGGGCGCCGTCCTTCGCGGCCTGGGCGCCGTAGTCCTTGTCGAGGGTGAAGGCGTCGATCTTCTGGAGGAGCTGCATCCCCTTCCAGTCGGCGGTGCCGGCCTGGTCCAGGGCGGCTTGGATGTCGTTCTTGTAGCCGGCCATCACGGCGACACGCAGGGCATGGTCTTCCTGCGCGTCCTCGTCGGCGTTGCCGGTGGGGCATGGCCTGCCGTCCGTCACGTTGCCGTGGTCGTCGACGGCGTATCCGTCGGCCTCGGCTGTGCGCACGCTCTGACGCAGGGTGTCCTGGGCCTGCTTCATCTCCACGTGAACGGTGTCCAGGATGGTGGTGATGGAGGTGACGTCGGACTGCGCGGTGCCGAGCTGGTTCTCGCTCGCCTCCATCTTCATGAAGGCGTAGCGGGAGTCGACGCCCTGCCACTCGCTGGCGTGCAGCGGGCCGGTGACCTTGTGCCGGTGCCGGCCCTGGGCGTCCTCCAGGGCCTTGGCCAGTTTCTGCCAGGACCTGATGGCGGCTTCGAGATCGGAGAAGTCCTGCTTGAGCAGTTCTTTGAAGTTTTCGGGCACGGGTCACCGCACCTGGAACGACTGAACGGTGGCATCTTCGTTGAACTGGTGGCCGTCCGCGGTGCGCCGCAGGCGGGATGCCGCGCTGTCGGGGTTGCCGCCGCCGATCCGTTGGCGCAGTTCATCGAGTGCCATGCCCCAGTCGTGGGCGACCCGTTCCATGTCCGGGCCGATGTACCAGGTCTTCATCGCGGTGCCGGCTGCCTCGATGTCGCGTTTGGCGGTGGTGATGGGGTCCTGGAGATCGTGGCTTACGGCGTCGGCGGCGGCAGCCGCCCTCCGCAGTTCCTCGGGTCTGACCGAGATGCTGCCGTTGGACATAGTCCTGTATTCCCCCTGCTGAATGGATATGTAGCTGCATGATCATGACATCGAGGCTCGTGAGCTGGTTGCGCAGGTGGGCGACTTCGGCTGAAAATCCGCAGATCAGCGAGCCGAACGGCGCGAAGCTGCTGACGACGTCGGCGCTTGTCACGCAGGCACGGTCGTCCGATCGAGGGCGTGCTGAGAGAGCTCGGACTGGTCCTTCGACCCCCGTGAGGTAGCGCCCTGCGAGTGCTGCATCTGTGTCCGGGATTCGGGCCCACACAGGGCCACTTTTTCCGCCCCCAAGGCCGTTGGCGGGCAGCCTCCGTAGCGGGGGATCGCCCCTACGACTGTTGCACTTTCGAAGGTGCCGCCCGGGTGATAACGCCGTGGTCGGCAGCACCCTCGTATCTTCCAGTGGCACGGACAGGGCTGGGCACAGCCAGGCCAGCGAATTCGGCCGGGGCGCGTTCGCGGTGCTCGTCGTCGGCCTCAGTCAGACTCCCGAGACGGAAGCCGGCGGATCACAGGGACCGATGCAGTAGGTGGTCTCTGGCTGCCGTGGACTTGTTGACGGTGGGCCCCTCCCCCTGTGCACACCAGATTGAGCGATGCGAACGCCGATTGTTGCCGCAGGACTACGGTTCCTGCGGCAGCCGGGAGCGCCGAGCTGGGGACACGTGGGAGGCGGGAGCGCTGTCCTGTCTCACTGAAGTGAGTCGTCCTCGTGCCGCTGACCTGCGTGGACTGGATTGGGTGAGACGCATGGACTCGGTTCGTTGAGACAGACCGCGAGTCCCGTGCCTGCCGCCTCGCGAGTCGAGGCTAGGACTCGCTCGCTCCTGAGCGGGCCCAGACGGCGAGGTCGCCTCCGGGCAGCGATACGAAGTGCCATCCTGCCGGGCCCGTGACTTGCCACGCTTCGAAGGACGGATCTGACGAGCAGCTCAGGTGGTGTCCTGTGTCGAAAACGAGACGAAGCGTGCCCGACTTGAACGCGACCGCCGACAGGACCTTCGCTCCGAAGAGTGCGAGAGCCGCTGCGACGTCCTGCGATTCCGGTTTCAGGAGCACGGACGGGCTGGCGTGGACTGTCCCGTGCGAGAGGTTGACGGGTGTTTCCAGTGCGATTTCCCAGTCCGAGTTGAGGACCAGCACGAGCCGGAAGTCCACGCTGATCTTGGTGACGCTCATCCCGCGAAGGTTCAGGATCCACCGGTCCTCGAGTTCGACGGGACTCTCTTCAGTGCTCACTACTGCACTTTGGCTGATTCGACAGTCGAGAGCCATGGGATTTCCGGTGCCAGGGCGGCATGGTCAGAACTATGTTCCGGCTGTGGACAACGAGCAGATCACTATCAAGCTCACCCGGATGAGGCCCTGGTCCTGTCGGACTGGCTGGAGCGGGTGCAGATGGCGGACCTCAGCCGTCTCGTGGACGATGAAGCGGTGTGGGCTCCAATCCGCAGGCTCGCAGGAACGTGGGACAAGGCGGCTGACCATTCAGCCGGGCCGGCCGTCACTCCGGCTGGCCCGGCACCGGGCCTATGAGCCTTCGATCCTGATGACAGCCGAGGTCTCGGCCCCGGGGTCCAGGCCATCCAAGTCGTCCAGGTCGTCCAGGTCGTCCAGGTCGTCCTCAGGGTCCTCGAAGCGGCGCACCGCTTCGCTGACCTCCCGGTCGCTGGACTCGACACAGAACTCGTTGCCCTCAGGATCGGCCAGCGCCACCAAGGCCAAGTCACAACTGCTGTTCGTCCGGCGCCTGTCCACGACGGTGGCCCCCAGAGCGGTCAGCCTGGCGACCTCCTCAACCAGCGCCCCCTGCACCGGGTTGAGCCACAACCGCGTCCGGCTCCGCGGCCGCTGACTGCCACGCTCTTCCACCAGATACAGCGACAGTTCCCCCTCGCCCCCGAGCGCGATGTGCACACCGTCCGCCCCTGGCCCTACGGGAGCGCCCAGAACAGCGCTCCAGAATTCCCCCAGCTTGAGGGGGTCAGCGCACTCCAGCTCGATTACACGCATCACCAGACCCATGCCGACACGCTACGCGCCGTGCACAGGCCGATCAGGACAGGCGCAGGAAAGCGACGACCAGCGCCTGACATTCTCGATCGCCCCAGCGCAGCCCGAACCTGCGACAAGATGCCGGTCGCATCGACGGGTCCTCAACAGCGGTCGTTCCTTGGTCAGTCATGAGGACACCGCTGTCGTCAACGCCAACGGCCAAGGCCCGAACGCAACGCCGCGCCAACTGACCGTTTCAGGATGGAACCCTGAGTCTGCAGGCAGTGTCTGTGGCGGGTGGTAGGCATAGGGAGTGATCAGTCGCCTTCCTCTCGACGAGCAAAGCGCTGCTCTGCAAGCGGTGCTATCCCGCAACGACGTGTTGTTGGAGGTACTGTCCCGGGCCGCGGCGATGGGCCTGCCGGGCTGGTACTTGACCGCCGGGTGCCTGTTCCAGACCGTATGGAACGTCGTTACGGACAGGTCGCCGAACAGCGGGATCAAGGACTATGACGTCTTCTACTTCGACGACAGCGACCTGTCATGGGAGGCCGAGGATGCGGTGATCAAGGCAGGTCAGGAAGCCTTTGGGGGGCTCCCCACCCAGGTCGAGATCCGAAACGAGGCGCGCGTCCACCTCTGGTACGAGCAGAAGTTCGGTGTGCCCTGTGACCCGCACACGTCCACCGAGTCGGCCATTGACTGCTTCGCCGCGACGACCTGTTGTGTGGGAGTCCGCCTGGAGCCTGACGGGCGGTGGCGCGTCTACGCGCCGCACGGTCTGGCTGATGTGTTCAATCTGGTCGTGCGTCCGAATCCGGTGCTTGCCCCGCAGGAGGTCTACGAGACCAAGGCGGCCCGCTGGAGGCAGCAATGGCCCGAACTCACTGTGCTGGACTGGCCGGCAGTCCCGGCCCGCTGACGGGCCCATCCAACTGTCCTGCGCCATCGAAGTCTGAGTGACATGGATCACTAAAGAGATACGGGCCGCACGCAACTGCGGCCCATACCGTCGTTGTCTGACAAGGAGTCGGGCCCCTCAGGGCCGCGGAGCGAGAGAGTGGGGCAGGTCGTGGGACGGCGCACGGGAGGCATAGGGATAGCACTCGTCACGGTCGCGATGCTGGTGGGCGCGAGTGCCTGCGGCGGGGGCGGCGGTGACAAGGCGAGCGGGGACGACGCAAAGGCGCCGGGAAAGGCGAGTGCGAGTGCCTCGCCGTCACCGACGAAGCCTGCGGGCCCGCCGATGCTGCTGGAGACGATCACCCCGCAGACGGGAACCAAGGTCGGCGTGGCCATGCCGATCTCGGTGGTCTTCACGAACCCGGTGGCGGCAAAGGCGCGGGCCACGGTCGAGAAGCACATGAAGGTGAGCGCGTCGCGGCCCGTGACCGGCGCCTGGCACTGGCTGGGCGACAGGCGCGCCGACTGGCGGCCGAAGACGTACTGGCCCTCCGGCACGAAGGTGAAGGTCGACGCTGACATGAAGGGCGTCAGCAACGGCAACGGACGCTACGGCGTGAAGGACTACACGCACACCTTCAAGGTCGGCGACGATGTGCGCGCGGATGTCTCGGTGACCGGCCACACCATGAAGGTGACCCGGAACGGCAAGGCGGTACGCACCTTGTCGATCAATGCGGGCAGCGCCCAGTATCCGACGTGGAACGGCACGATGGCTGTCATCGACAAGCAGGAGAAGGTCCATATGACCTCCTGCAGCGTTGGCATCAGCTGCGACAAGGGCAGCCCCAACTACTACGACCTGACGCTGCCCTGGGACGTCCACCTGACTCAGTCCGGCACATACGTGCACTACTCGACCGGCGACCCCACTCCGGGCAGCGGCAGCGCTCGCGGCTCGCACGGCTGCGTCCATCTGTCCATGTCGGAAGCCAAGTGGTTCTACGGCCAGGTCAAGCAGGGCGACCCGGTCACCATCACCGGCTCCCCCCGCGCCAAGGCCCCGGCCGACAACGGCTACGCAGACTTCAACCTGGGATGGGACCAGTGGCTCGCAGGCAGCGCGTCCGGGGAGCGGACGACCGCGACGCTGTGACGCGCTGTGGCGCCGACACCGGTCAGCGGCATCCGCTGGAAACGGGCATCCCAACGGACCGCCGGAGCCGCCGAACCTGTACGCCATCCTCTGGAACCACTCACGCAATGCGGTCGGGCCGGCTTCTTGCTGCCGGGCTCAGTTGTCGGGCGCGGAGAGCGTGAACCGTGACCAGCTGTGGCTCGGCCTGGTCGCTCTTCACGGGCAGCCCCTGTCCATCTCGCGCGCCCCGAGTTCGCGGGCGGTCTCTATGAACGCCCGTACATGCGGCGCGGGGGCGGAGTCGGGCAGGACGAGCGCCCATTCGGTGCGTGGCGCATCATCGATGGGGACCAGCGCCACTCCGGGGTAGGTGTAATAGCGGGGGACATGGGCGTTGAGCGGGCAGACCACGTGCCCGGTGGCGACCAGGGCCATGACCTCGTGGAAAGTCCTCGCCTGCGGACCGCGGTGGATCAGGCGCCCGCCCGGCGTCCGCTCTGGGCACATCGCCCCGAACCACTCCTTGGGAGTACGGGGGCCGGGGTCCGGGACTGTCCGGCCGGCCAGGTCCTCAAGCGACACGCGAGCCCGTGACGCCAAATCGGAGCCTGCGGCCACAGCCAGGACCCGGCCCTCCGTCAGCACTACGGGCCCGAGCCGGAGTCGGGGGTCGGGCACCGGGAGCCACATCAGCTGCGCCGCTACCTCGCCGGCCCGTATCCGGGCGAGCGGATCGCTGAAGTGGTACTCCACGAACTCCACACTGCACTGGGAGCGGCGGGCGCAGAACTCCTTCACCAGCCAGGCCAGTTCGGAGGGGAGCGCGCCCATCGCCCCCAGCCGCACGGTCCCGGAGCAACTGCGGGCAGTCTCCACCGCATGGGTCAGGGCTTTGCGGATCAACCCGTAGCCGGGGTGGAGATCGTCGCACAGCCGCTGCCCCAGGGGCGTCAGTGTCACGGTGCGGGTGCTGCGGTCGAACAGCGCGCCGCCCAAGCGGCGTTCCTGCCGGCTGATGGACTGGCTCACGCGTGCCTGGGAGAGATGCAGCCGCTCCGCGGTCCGGCCGAAGTGCAGTTCCTCGGCGAGCGTCAGGAAGATCTCGATGTCCCGCAGTTCCACGGCGCCCTCATTTATCACTCCCGCTTATGACTGCTGTGCGGAAATCAGCGTTGTTCCGGCCGGCCAGCCTAGACGAGACTCGGCTCTGCCCCACTGCCCCGCCGGCGCCCGGCTGGGAACAGCGCCGGCCGTGCCTGAACGCCTCTCTTTCTCTCCGTATCGTCCGCTACCGCGGACCGACCGCGCAAAGGATCCTCACCTTGGCACCTGACCCGACCTCCCTGCACCCGCTGCCCGCGCACGACCGGGTGGTGTTCCTCAAACCGCTGGTCGCCTCACCGAAGATCGTCGTTGGCGAGTACACCTACTACGACGACCCCGTCGGCGCGAAGGAGTTCGAGCACCGCAACGTGCTTTACGCCTACGGGCCGGAGCGCCTGATCATCGGCAGGTACGGTGCGATCGCCACGGGAACCCGCTTCCTGATGGCCGGCGCAGAGCATCCGGCGGTGGGTGTGTCCACCTTCCCATTCACCATGTTCGGCGGCCGCTGGGCCGAGGAAACCCTGGACATCGTCACGGCCATGCCCAGTCGCGGGGACACGGTGATCGGCAATGACGTCTGGTTCGGCCACCAGGCGACCGTCATGCCGGGTGTGCGCATCGGCGACGGCGCCATCATCGCGGCCGGCGCTCTGGTCACCGCCGACGTCCCTCCCTACACCATTGTCGGCGGCAACCCGGCCAGGCCGATTCGGCAGCGGTTCACCGACGACGACGTTCAGCGACTGCTCCGCGCAGCATGGTGGGACTGGCCTACCGACCTGGTCACCGAACACGCCCGCGCCATCATGGCCGGAACTCCCACGGACATCGCACGCATCGCCGCCGAGCACGATCTGTAGACAGCGGAATCCGTGTATCCAGGCATTCGTGCGCTCCACCACCCAGCGGACAGCACCGAGACCGGACCCGTTCCGCCAGGACGCAACGGCAGCCATCGGCCGAGGCGACGCCGGTACGGACAGCGGTCCGTGGCAGTCCGGGCGGCAACGGGTGGTGGTCAGGAGATGAGCTTCCCTGCTCGGCAATAGGGTTTGCCGAAAGCGCTGCAGGCTCTCCGCCCGGCGGTACCTCTCCGGGCGGAGAGCCTGCAACCACCATCTCGCGGTGCTAATTCGTTCCAGACGTCTCTCGCTCCGCGAAGAACGACTGAAGCTCGTCGAAGAGGACTGAGGTTGCCTCACTGCTTTCACTGCGTGAGGCAGTTACCCAGAATTCGTCGGCTTCAGCCGGGTAGGCCATCCTGATTACCAGTACCTGCCAGGCGAGGCTGGGGCCGAGGTTCGACTTGGCGGCCAGGAACTGACGGAAACCATCAAGGAATTGCCATTCGGTTGCGGCATCCATGCCGGTCACGAATGCGGCCACCTCGCCGAATGTGGTCAAGCCATATGCGCGAGGTCGCCTCCGTACGTCAGCGAGCCTTTCGAGGAGATCCACTGCCGTCACTTCCTTATCGTGGAGCCGGATTGAAGACGAGGTCATCACCGTACTCAAAATTCGACCGGTACTCAGCAATTGACTCACCTCGTCTCCCGGTTGTGGCATCGAATACACGGCCATCCTTGACGACGACATCGTGATAATGCCAACCACTGTCGACACCACGATACTTCCCCAACTGTGGTGCGCCGTACTTGTCGGTGATCCGCATGATGTCGCCGCCGATAACCGACTGGATGTGGTCCGCGACAGCCTCACAGCCGCCCTTTCCGCAAACCTGTGACGCAGGCTTCGGCTTCCAGAGCTCACCCAAGTCTGCGCCGCAGTCGGTATTGTGCACCAATACCGGCGTCCCGCCTGCGAGTACATAGTACGTGTGCAGGTTATCGACTGTCAGGTTGTACGTCCTGGCGTTTTCACTGAACGGGCGATTGCCCTTGATCGTGACCGCGCTGCCATCAACGGTCCTCAGTGTCATGCCAGGACGCAAGTGGGCGGCTTCGGTCCAGGCGTGCTGCGAGGGTGACCAGAAGGGGTGCTCGTTGGTGGCGGTGAGGTGGCGATTTCCCTGGGGGGTGGCGATGGTGAGTTCGTTGAAGTTCTTGTCGTGTTCCGTGACGATGAGGCCGGTGACCCTGCGCTTCCCTGTGAGTCCACTGACCGGGTCGGTAGCGATTACCTCGTCACCGGCCTTCACCGACTCGATGTTCTTCGTCGAGTGATCCGCCATGAGCACTCTGGTGCCGGCGAGGAAGCACTTGAAGCACTTAGCCCTTTTCGCGACCCGTGAGCCTTCAGCGATGTCTTCGATGCCCTCGCCGAGCTTCTTGAGGAGCCTGACCTTGCCGACGGGGAGGACGGAAATGGCGAAGGCGGTGCATGCTCCGAAGGCGGGGTTCTTGATGCACTCCCTGAGGTCATTGAGGCCGGTGATTTCCCATACCACGGCGGTAAGGGTGGGGTCGATGACGGGAGTGACGTCGCCGCCGGAGAGGACGCAGGGCAGGAGCCCGGCTATTTCGTTGCCGGTGTGAGAGACGCAGTGTGGCTTCTTGGCCTTTTGCTTCTCCTGTTCCTTGCGGGCTTCTTCGGCTTTGCGGCGTGCTTCGGCTACCTCGCTCTCGCGCTTCTTCTTCACCTCGGTCCATGCCTGGGTGGCGAGGGTGTTGGCTTCCTTGGCGCTCTTGCCGGCGTCGAGTGCGGCGGCATGGGCGTCGTCGGCCGCCGAAGTGGCGAGGTAGGCCGAGTTGCGCGCGTAATTGGCGGAGAACTCCGCCTGGGCTGCGGAGGTTTCGGCGTCGGCGGCGTCGCGGCCGGCGGCGTTGGCCGCGTTGCGTGCGGTCTTCGCGGACGTGGCTGCCTGGGCGGCGCTGTTCTCGGCGCTGGTGGCGGACTTGTCGGCGTCGTCGGCGTACTGGCCCGCGAGCTTGGCGGACTTTTTTGCCTCGCCCGCGGCCTTGGCTGCGTCGTCCGAAGCATCGGTGGCCTTGGCGGCGGCTTCTGCCGCCTTCCAGCTGTGCTGTCGGGCCTTGGCCGCTACGCCGGAGGCTTCCGCGATCAGCCGCTGCATCTGGGCGATGTGCGTGCCGGCGAGTTTGTCCTTGCGGTCGGACATGTACTGGCCGACCTGGACGAAGTCGTGCAGTTGATCGGCGGAATCGGCCAGGGCGATTTTGGCTGCGGCCTTCATCTCCGGACCGCCGTCGTTGACGAGCTTGGAAGCGATGACCTGCTCGTCGGAGTTCAGCGCCGCATACTGGCCGTTGCTGATGAACGCAGCGAGCACCTTGCCCTTGCCGTTGGCCAGTGCAGCCTTGGACGCCTCCTTCACGCCGGGGCCGCCGGCGTTGTTGATCTGGGAGACGCGCACGGCGTAGTCGGTGACGGCCACGTCGTACTGACCGGCCGCGTAGAAGTCGCTGACCTGCTGATCGGAACCCTTGAGCGCCTCTGCAGCACCCTTGCGTACGACCTCGTAGGGGCTTTGCGTGCTGAGCTGGGAGACCTGCTCACGGACCTCGTCCTGAGCGGCCTGCTTCCACCCGGTACGCAGGTACTCCAGGACCTGGTCATCCAGCCCTGACAGGGCTCTGGCGGCGGCCTCCTGGTGCCAGGGACCGCGAATCTTCAGCGCCTTGAGGGCAAGGATGCGGCCCTTCGCGGCGATCGCCTTGGTGTCGGCGCCGGGCTTGTCCGCCTCGGCGGCCAGTTCGGCTGCCGTGGTGTCCAGGGAGCGGGACTCGACCAGGTCCGCCGCGGAGGCGGAGGTGACAGAGGAGGTCTGTGCCGCGTGGGACCTGGCACGTTCGACGCCGGCAGCGGTGCGGGTGGTGAGGTCTTCCGCCTCGGCTTCGCGGGCGATGGCGAAGACCTTCTTGGCGGTCGCTGCCGCCGACTCAGCCGCATCTGCCGCCTTGTTCGCGGCGGCTGCGTGCTTTCTTGCCTGTTCGGCCGCCTTGGCTGATTCGCCGGCGTGCTTGGCGGCCTCTTCCGCGGCCGTCGCGGCGTTGTCGGCATGCGTGGCTGCGGAATCCGCGGCGGCACGTGCTTCTTCGGCGGCGTTGGCGGACTTGCGTGCCAGGGCTTCGGCGGCGTTGGCGGCCCGGTCGGCCTCGTTGGCGTGGCGGCGGGTCTCCGCGGCGGCCGCCTTGGCCTCGTTGGAGTGGACGCCTGCGGCCTCGGCGTAGTTGTTGGCCTCATCGGCCGCGTCCGCCGCGGCGTTGGCGTTGCTGCTGGCGCTGCGGGAGGCCTTCGCGGCTGCGCCCGCGGCCAGCGAGGCTGCGCCGGCCTCCTTGGCCGCCTGCGCGGAGGTCCTTGCGAGAGTGGCCGCTGCCCGGGCCTTCTTCGCCATGTCCCTGGCTTCGCCCGCCCGTCCCGCGTCGGACGCGGCCGCGATCGAGGCGTTGTAGGCGTCGTTGGCCGCGTCGGCGGCATTGGCAGCTGCCGCGGCGGTCTGCGCCGCTGCGAAGGCGGCAATGCGGGCCGAGCGGTTGGCGGCGTTGGCCGCGCTGATGGCCGTCTGCGACGCGGCGGCGGCAGCCCGTGCCGCATCAGCGGCCTGCTTGGCCTTGACCGCCGCCCGCCGGGAGTCGTTCTTGGCGGCGTTGGTCTCCCGTGCCGCCTTCAGGGCGGCTTCCTTGGCGAGATCCGACGCCTCGATCGCACGCGTGGAGGCTTCCTGCGCCTTCTCCGTCGCGTCCTTGGCCCGCTTGCCGGCCAAGGTGGCCTGCTCGGTCAGCTGGGCGATGGTGGCATGTTCCTGATCGCGATTGCGCGCGACGAACTGCCCCACCTCAAGAAACTCGACGATGTCGTCGGGCGTGCCCTTGAGCGCGACCTTGCCGGCCGCCTTGACCGCCGGGCCGCCCGAGTTGACGAGCTGCGAGACCTCGACCTCGTTGTCCGTCTCGCGTACCGTGTACTGCCCCTCCGCGAGGAACTTTGCGCGGTCTTCGGGGGTGCCCTTCAAGGCTGCCTTGCCGGCGTCCTTGACGCCGTTGCCCCCGAAGTTGATGACCCTCGAGACCTCGACCTGCTGGTCCTCCTCCAGCGGAGCCTTCCAGCCATCCTTCAAAAACGTCCGCAGCGCCTCGGGGTGCTCCGAAGTGCTGTTCTTCAGGGCCGTCTTGGCTGCCTCGCGTACCGCGGGACCACCAGCATTGAAGACCCGGCTCGCATCGACGTAGTCGTCGACGAACTCGATGCTGTCCCTCTGGTCGAGGAACGTCTTGATGTCCTGGTCCGAGCCGAGAAGCGCCTGCTCGGCCGCCTCCTTGATCCCCGCACCGCCGTTCATCCATACGCCGACGACCAGTTCACGCATGAAGGGCAGGTCGTCGTCGTTGGTGTCCGCTGTGGCGGGCCCTGCCCCCAGGAGTCCCGCCACCAGCGAGGCGGACAGCAGCATGGTCCATGTGCCACGATGCGGCGGTCTGCTTCTGCTGAATAAGGGGCCGCTCTTGAGGAGCCACGGGGCTCTCATTGTGCTTGGTCTCAGTGTCATCCGTTCAGTCCTCTCTTGTTCTTCACAGCGATCGGTGGTGCCCCGACGCCTCGTAAGTTCATTCAGCAAAGGGGGAGCACGTACGGACGTGTGCCTCAGGGCGGGTGGATAGTGGCCGCGCAAGCGGATCTGTTTCCGGGTCCGGCACCCGGGCCCGGAAGCGGCCGTGACGTGGTTCCGGGCTTCCGCTGAGGGCAGCGTCCGGGTGAAGAATTGGCGGGCCGGTGACGGTGAACGGCGTCAGGGCATGGACGGCCCCGTTCACCGGCTTGGTAAACCTGGCCTGTCCCCACGGGATTCAGGACGTCAGTGGGGAAAGGCCGAGATGCTCGACGCACTCGAGGCCACGGTCAGCTCGTCAGCAGCGCGCACATTTTTGTGCGGAACGGCGACGCGGATGCGCCAAGACGGTCGCGCGCATCCACGGTATGCGTCTCATGACTATTCCGTTGTGACGTAGGGGCCTGAAGACCGGAGCCAACCGGACTTGGCCGATCGAGATGTTCTGTCGGTGCCGCGTGATGCGGCGGGGCGTCAACCCCACCGCATCACGCGACGTGGGCTCAACCGACGATCTTGACCTCGCTGGGCTTACCCCCAGGGGCCAAGCCCGGGTACATGCTGAGCGCGCCCTTCGCCCGCCGCACGAGGACGTCATGGATCCGCTCGTTGCCAACGAAGGCGCCGGCGTTGAGGACGGTGGCGTCGTTCCAGTCGGTCTTCGGCTTGAACAGCTGACTCTCGCCGTGGAAGCCCGCGGTGTCGACGCCCGGGTAGAGGGTGGCCTCGCCGTCCGACCACCGCACCAGCAGGTCCATGGTCTTCTTGCCGGTGAACTCCCCGGCGCTGATCTGGGTGGCGTGCGTCCAGGTGCTCGTTTTGGCGAGCAGCTTCTGTGCCTTGTCCGCCACGCCGTTGGTGTTGAGGTCGGGGTGGAGGCTGACGCGGCCGTCGTCCCAGGTCACGAGCAGGTCGTCACGCTGCTGGTTGGCCGAGTAGCGGCCTGCGGTGATCTGCTGGGCGTGCGGCCAGAAGGTGTTCTTGGCCTTGGCGAGCTGCTTCTCCCCGTGGAAGCCCTTGGCGTCGACATGGGTGTACTGGGTCAGTTCACCGTCGCCCCAGCGCACCACCAGCCCGTCCGTACCGCCGCCGAAACTGACGCCGGTGATCTGCTTGGCGTGCTGCCAGATGCTGGTCTTGCCCGGCTCCGGCGGTTTGGCCAGCTGGTACTCGGCGGCGAAGGGGTGGCGGGGGTCCTTGTCGTCGGAGCCCTGGTAGAGGGTGACTTCCGCGTCGTTCCAGCGCACGATCATGTCCATGTGCCGGGTGCCGCCGGCCGAACCGCCGGTGAAGTAGCCCGAGGCGATGTGGGTGGCCTTCTCCCACGGCGCGGCGGCGAAGACCGGCCGGTAGCGGACCTGCTGCACCCAGGCGGCGAGGTCGTCCACCCGGGCATCCACGGCGCCGGTGCGGGCCTCGGCCGGATCCGTGCCCAGGCAACCGCCCTGCCAGGACGTGCTGTTGACGGCAACCAACTCGATCCGGCCGCCGCTCTCGCGCAGGGCCGGTCCGCCGGTGTCGCCCTTGCACACCGCCGCGCTCTTGCCGGTGATCTCCAGCTTGCCGTCCTGCACCGCGTCCACCGTGAAGGCGGCCGCGTGCAGCTTGTCGGGCACCCACTCGGTCTTGGTCCGGCCGAAACCGATGACCTTCAGCTCCTCCCCCTGCGTGGCGGGAGCCGAGGCGACGGCCACGGGCGTGACGCCGCTGACCGGCTTGGCCAGCTGAGCCATCACCACGTCGCGCCCCGCATAGGGCACCACCTGGGTGACGTCGGTGACGCTGCCGGCCGAACCGGTCAGGTCGGTACGGCCGACGGTCGCCGTGGTCTTCCACTTCGGCGCGCCCTCGGTGACCTTCGGGCTCTTGGGGTCGTCGGCGAAGCAGCCTGCGGCGGTGAGCACCCACTGCTTGTCCACCAGCGCACCCGAGCAGCTGCGCTTGCCGTCACCGATGTCGAGTTTCACGGCGAACGCGTAGGCGCCGCCCGGGGCGGCGGTCCCACCGGCGACTGCGTACGCCTGCCCGCTCGTCATGACGGAAGCTGCGCATAATCCTGATATCCACGCGGCGCGCGAACGTCTGCCCATCACTGACACTTTCTGTTCGTTCGGGAAGGGGCGCAGTCCCGGGCACACTCAACAGTGCGGCCCCAGACCACTGTTGCCCAGGGATGTTGTCGTCGGGACGGCGTCAGCTGGTGACGCGGAGTTCCAGAAGGACCGAGCGCTTCTCGGAGCTGCCGGCCTCGCCCAACGGCTTGTAGTCGTTCTTGGGCGCGTTGATGACGGTTTCCTTGCCGTCAGCGGTGATCTTGGCTTGCACCGGGTGCCCCTCGGTCCACATGCCGAATGCGTCGGCCAGTTCCATCGTCAGGTAGCCCTTGGTGCCACGGACCGCGAAGCAGTAATCCATCTGGCCGGTCCGGGACTTGACCATGATGTCGTGGGCGGAGTCGCAGCCGGTCAGCAGGATGTGACCGTCGCCCCGCTTCAGGGCGATCTTCTGATCCTGAAGGATCCGCGCGGCGTTCGGGTAGCTGAAGTCCTCGACGGCGGAGGGCATTTCGGTTGCGGTTGCGGGGGGCGGGTCGTCCTGCGGGGCGGCCTGCGCGAGGGTCAGACCGGCCATCACGGCCGACAGTGACATTGCGCCAACAAGGCCGACTAACAGCGCCTTTCGGGCATGAGGTATCGCCACGGCGTCTTCCGTTCAAAGGGGTGGATGTCAACATGTGTCGTTGCAGTGAAGAAGTAAAGCATATGTAAGGCATTTGCGAACGTGTCTATGTCACGCCCGGGCCGACGGTTGTCAACTTCCGCCCGTTCACCCACCTTCGATACGCGCCCGTACGCGCCTACCTCTGTTGCCCAAGCGGGCTTTCCTGGGGTTCGAGGGCTGCGGTTGCCATGGCGGAGAGGACCGGCCAGCACCGCCGTTCCTCTATACGAGGCACCGAGGCTCCCTGCCTGACGAGTCGAGAATGAACTGCCCGATCGGGGACGTCGTTCACGCCGACCAGGCGTCCCCCAGCCGCCGGTACTCGATGCGGAGACTCTTGTGCACCTCCGGAACTCATGGTCTGGCCCAGGCCAGGTCTGCCTCGGAGTGCCGCGTAATGTCGCCGGCCTTCGGCCCTGCAGGGGGTGCCGGTCGGAAGCGGCGAGCCAGAGGACAACCAAGACCCGTCGAACACCGCACAGCGCGACCCCGCCGTCACACGCAAAACCCCCCGTCGGCTCAGGCCGACGGGGGTCCCTCGCCTCTCACGGAAGCCCCTGTCGCAGGGGCTCGCAGGAAGGCGGACCGCCTCATGCCAAGAGAGCCGGGACCTCCCAGGTCACATCGCGTTTCAGGGCAGCCTTCGACGCCGGGCGGGTGGAGAACCGCGACCGGAACCCGGTGCGGAGCTCCCTTGCGACGGGGTACGAAACGGGAGCAACCCGGCACCGGATCCCGTCAGAATTTCACCGTCGAGACGGTGTAGACGACCGGGTGCCCCGGCTCGTCGTAGCTGACCATGATCCGCTGGTACGGGTGCGGTGCCTGGCCCGAGGTCGTCGTGCCGGCCCACGGCCAGTCGATCCCGAAGTCCCAGCCGGCCTTCGCCGCCTGCTCCGGCGGGATGGTCTGCTGGTTCTTCTTGAGGGCGGCGGTGCTGGTGCCGACGGCGTTGAGGTAGTGCTCAAGGCCCCACTCGTTGGTCCTGAACTGCACGAACAGCGAGCTGGTCTGCCAGGAGTTGGTCTCGTAGTAGTAGACCGGGGTGGAGCCGATCGGCACCGGGACGTTGTAGATCCGCTGCTGGACCTTGGAGGGGAAGGCGTTGGTCAGGCCGGTGGCGGCGGCCTCGGACTCCTTGCCCTCGCCGCTGTCCCGGCTCTGCTCGGCGGAGATGACGATATAGCCGGCCGGGATCGCGATCAGCAGGAAGACGATCAGCGCCAGCAGCACCGGGCGGCGGCGCTTGACGCGCGGCGGCGGGGTGGGGTGCGGATCGTCGTGCACGGTGTGCAGGTCGGTGTCGGTCATCGGCGGCCTGCCCGTTCGTAGCGTTCGTAGCGCTCGACGCGGCGCCGGTTGGCGCGCCGGAAGCGGCGGGCCACCAGGCGGGCCAGGTCGGCGGCACCGACCATACCGGCCTCCGGGCCCAGCTGGGCCTTGGTGATGGTGGCTTCGGGACGGTAGCCGCGGCCGGTGAGCTGGCGGCGGAAGGCCTCCCTGGCCGGGCCGATCAGCAGGTCGTCGGCGGCGCTGACGCCGCCGCCGATGACGAAGCAGGACGGGTCGAGGGCGGCGGCGAGGTTGGCGATGCCGACGCCGAGCCACTGGCCGATCTCCTGGAGGAGTTCGACGCACATCGCGTCACCGTCCCGGGCCAGCTCGGTGATCAGCGGTCCGGTGATGTCGCCGATGCGGCCGCCGACCCGCTCGATGATGTTGTACGCGACCGGGGAGTCGGCGGCGGCCAGCTCACGGGCCTCGCGCACCAGGGCGTTGCCGGAGCTGTACTGCTCCCAGCAGCCGCGATTGCCGCACGGGCAGCGGTGGCCGCCGGGGACGACCTGCATATGGCCGAATTCACCCGCCACGCCGTACTTGCCGCGCTTGACCGCGCCGTCCTCCAGGATCGCGCCGCCGATGCCGGTACCGAGCGTGATCATGACGAGATGGTCCTCGCCACGGCCGGCGCCGAAGCGCCACTCCGCCCAGGCGGCGGTGTTGGCGTCGTTGTCGACCATGACCGGGACCGCGAGGCGGCCGGCGAGGCGGTCGCGCAGCGGTTCGTTGCGCCAGTTCAGATGCGGTGCGAACAGCACCTTGCTGCGGTCCGCGTCGACCCAGCCGGCCGCGCCGATGCCGACCGCATGGACGTCGTGCCGGTCGGAGAGGTCGAGCACCAGCTCGGTGATGGTGTCCTCGACGACCCTGGGGCTCTTGGACTTGTCCGGCGTCTCGGTGCGGACCTTCTCCAGAATGGTGCCGTCGGCGTCGACCACACCCGCCATGACCTTGGTACCGCCGATGTCGATACCGACGGTGGGCACCCGGGGGGCGGTCAGATGCGAGCGCCGCTCGCGGGTGCCGACCGTGCGCAGCACGGTGGCTCTGGCGGATCCTCGGTGCACCCGGTCCCGGTACATGCTCATCGACCCACCTCTTCGCCGTTACTCCCCCACTGCCTGGTGAGGGTGGGTGGTGCCCCCATGCGGCGGCTGCGTGCTCGCAAGAGTCGTCTCGTCCCTGCGGGGTCTCGGGAGGCCGGGGCCTCGATGTGCGGGTTCGGTGCGATTGTGCATCACCGGCGGCGTCCGGCGCACCGCGACGGGGAGTAATGCGCCCCGCACGGCCCGGGGGCCGTGCGGGGCGTGATGGTGATCACTCGGGCCGATGGCCGCCGGGGAACTCCGGGGTCGCGGTCCGGGAGAGCTCATGGCTGAGCTGCTCCAGTTCGCTGCCGCCCGCCATTTGGCGGGTCAGCTCTTCCAGCGCGATCTCCGACTTGGCGTGGCTGCCGGCCATCGTGCCGCGTTTGAGGAGCACGAAGCGGTCGCCGACGAGATAGGCGTGGTGCGGGTTGTGGGTGATCAACACCACGCCGAGCCCGGCGTCCCGCGCGGCCGCGACGTACTTGAGGACCACACCGGACTGCTTGACACCGAGTGCCGCCGTCGGCTCGTCCAGGACGAGGACCTTGGCACCGAAGTAGACGGCGCGGGCGATGGCCACGCACTGCCGTTCGCCGCCCGAGAGGGTGCCGATGGGCTGATCGACATCGCGCAGGTCGATGCCCATCCGCAGCAGCTCACTACGGGTGGTCCTGCGCATCGTCTTGACGTCGAGCCGCTTGAAGGGGCCCTTCCCGGTGGTGGGCTCGGAGCCGAGGAAGAAGTTCCGCCACACCGGCATCAGGGGAACGACGGCCAGGTCCTGGTAGACGGTGGCGATCCCGCGGTCCAGGGCCTCGCGCGGGGAGGAGAGGCCGGTCTCCTCGCCGTCGATGGCGAAGGAACCGGCGTCGTGCCGGTGCAGCCCCGCGATGATCTTGATGAGGGTGGATTTGCCGGCGCCGTTGTCACCGAGCACACAGGAGATCTCCCCCGCGTGCACCTCCAGGGACACGCCTTCCAACGCCCGGACATTGCCGTAGTACTTGCTGACGTCGGCCAGCTCGACCAGCGCTGTCATGCCTTTTCCTCCGCCCGCTTGCGGACCCATGCGTTCAGGAGCGTGGCGAGCAGCAGCATCGCGCCGAGGAAGAACTTGTACCAGTCCGGATTCCACTGCGCGTAGACGATGCCCTTGCTGGCCATGCCGAAGATGAAGGCGCCGACGGCGGCACCGATCGCCGAGCCGAAGCCGCCGGTCATCAGACAGCCGCCGACCGCCGCGGCGATGATGTACAGGAACTCGTTGCCCACCCCGTCGCCGGACTGGATCGCGTCGTACGAGAACAACAGATGCTGGCCGGAGACCCAGGCGGCGAAGGCGACGCCCATATAGAGGCCGATCTTGGTCTTGGTGACCGGGACACCCACCGCCCGCGCCGCATCGGCGTTGCCGCCGACCGCGAAGATCCAGTTGCCGACGCGGGTGCGCAGCAGGATCCAGGTGGCCAGGGCGACCAGCACGATCCACCACAGGATGGTGACCTGGATGTCGACGCTGCCGAGGGTCAGATGCGAGGCGAAGAGCGTACGGGCCGAGTCGAAGCCCTCCATGTCGGCGATGGACTTCGTCGAGACCGTGCCGCTGATCAGCTTGGTGAAGCCGAGGTTGAGGCCGGTCAGCATGAAGAAGGTGCCCAGCGTGATGATGAAGCTGGGCAGCTTCGTACGGGTCAGCAGCAGGCCGTTGAAGGCCCCGATGGCCAGGGTGACCAGCAGGGACACCCCGACACCCACCCAGGTGTTGGCCGTCATCTGGTAGCTGAACATCGAGGAGATCAGCGCCGAGCTGACGACCATGACACCGGCCGAGAGATCGAACTCCCCGCCGATCATCAGCAGCGCCACCGGCACGGCCATGATGCCGATCGTCGAGGACGCGTAGAGCACGGTGGAGAGGCTGGAGGCCTGCAGGAACGGCTCGGCGACGATCGAGAAGAACACGAAGACCGCGGCGGCGCCGACGACCGAGCCCAGTTCGGGGCGGCCCATCAGCCGACGCGCCAGCGAGCGGTGCAGCAGCCGTTCGTCGCCGGCGCTCTTGGCGGGCGGCCCCGTGGGCGGCAGCGGCGGTGCTTCGGTGTGGCTCATCGCGTCCCCCGCTTCGTGTAGTCCTGGAGCGCGGCGGCGTCCTTCTTGGTGATCACCTGGGGTCCGGTGAGCACCGGCTTGCCGCCGCCGAGGACGTCGGAGTTGTACTTGTAGAGCCACAGCAGGTCGACGGCCTCGTAGCCCTGGAGGTAGGGCTGCTGGTCGACGGCGAAGCCGAGGCTGCCGTCCTTGAGACCGGTCGCGACCTGGGCATTGAGGTCGAAGGTGTCGATCTCGGCCTTGCTGCCGGCCTGCTCCTTGGCCTTGACGGCGGTGGAGGCGAACGGCGCGCCGAGCGTGACGACGGAGTCGATGGAGCTGTCCGCCTGCAGCTTGGACTCGATGGAGGACTGCACATCGGGCATGTTGGTGCCCTCGACATACAGCTTCTGCAGATCGCCCTTGAAGGTCTTCTTGGCGCCGTCGCAGCGCTGCTCATGGCCGACATTGCCCTGCTCGTGCAGGACACACAGGGCCTTCTTCCGGCCGCGCTTGTTCAGCTCCTCGCCGACCGCCTCGCCGGCCACCGTCTCGTCCTGACCGATGTGCGTGAGCGCACCGAACGCCTTGGACTCCTCGGCACCGGAGTTCACCGTGATCACCGGGATGCCGGCCTTCTCGGCCTTGGCGACCACGTCCTTCATGGCGTTGGGCTTGGCGAGCGAGACGATCAGCCCGTCGACCTTCTGGTCGATGTAGGACTGCACCAGCTGGCTCTGCCGCTGGGCCTCCTTGTCGTGCCCGTAGAGGAACTTGATGTTGTCCTTGACGGCGGCCTGCTGGGCGCCGTTCTGGACGATGTCCCAGAAGGTGTCGCCGTCTCCCGAGTGGGTGACCATCGCGAACGTCCACCTGGGGGTGTTCACCGCGGCCTTGCCGCCGGCTGCCTTGGCGGCGCGTTCCTGCTCGGCGCGCAGGCCTCCGGTGCTGCTGCACCCCGCCAGGGAGGCGCCGAGCGCCGCCGCCAGCACGGCGCTGACGACGCGTCCCCTTCTTCGAACCCGTGCCACGAGGACTCGCCCTTCCCGCTGATGCTGCCGTGTCGGCTGCGTTGGTTGTCTGCGCTGTCCGGACCGGCCGGCCCGTGCGCCTGCGGTGTCGTACACCGGCTCCGGCACCGGTCGGCCGGGCCCAACCGGCCAAGTATCCGTTACCGGTGATCTGTCCCGGTTCATCGGGTCCCGTCTTCCCTGTGGCTTCACCGGGTGCCTCGCCCGGTGTATTCGGTCAGCTTCGGTACGTCCTTCTCGGTGACCAGGGCCGGGCCGGTGAGCACCGGCTTGCCGCCGCCGAGCACATCGGCGTTGGCGCGGTGGAGCCACAACAGGTCCACCGCCTCGTAGCCCTGGAGATAGGGCTGCTGGTCGACGGCGAAGGTGACGTCCTTGGCCTTGAGCAGCTTGACGACGGCGGAGTTCAGATCGAAGGTCGCGATCTGCGCGGAGCTGCCCGCCTGTTCCTTGGCCTTGACGGATATCGCGGCCATCGGGGCGCCGAGCGTGACGATCGCGTCGATGGCCTTGTCGGACTGCAGCTTGGCCTCGACCGAGGACTGCGAGGCCGGCGCGTTGGTGCCGTCGACATCGAGGTTCTCGACCGTCCCGTGGAAGGCCTTGCGGACGCCGGCACAGCGGTCCTCCAGCGACACGTTGCCCTGCTCGTGGAGGACGCAGAGGACCTTCTTCCGGTGCCGGCTGTTCAGCTCCGCACCGACCGCCCGCCCGGCCACCGACTCGTCCTGCCCGATGTGGGTCAGGGCCCCGTACGCCCGGGAGAACTCGCCGCCGGAGTTCACGGTGATGACCGGGATGCCCTGCGCCACGGCCTTGCGGACGGCCGCCTTGACGGCCTGCGGCTTGGCGAGGGTGACGATCAGCCCGTCGACCTTCTGATCGATGTACGACTGGATCAGCGCGGCCTGCTGGCCACCCTCCTTGTCATGGGCGTACAGGAACTTCACGTTGTCCTTGGCGGCGGCCTGCTCGGCACCGTTCTGCACGATGTCCCAGAAGGTGTCGCCATCCCCGGAGTGACTGACCATCCCGATGGTCATGCGCGGGGTGCCGGCACCCTTCCCGGACCCGGAGGCCGCGCCCTCGGCGTCCTGCCCGCCGGCGGCACTGCACCCGGTGGCCAGCGCGACGATCGCCAGTAAAGCGGCGACGCCGCGCACAGCGACGCCGCGGACAGTGAGGGGGCTAGCCGTACGCACGCCGATCATCGTGGGACCGCCTTTTCTCCCGGCCGCCGGAATGCGGCTGGAGGAGTTTGTAACGGCGCACGCAGAGCCGCGTCAATGGTTTGTCAGAACATTCTGACGAGAGGGTGCTGCGCGGGCGCCCCATAGGGGGACATTGCGGCTGATATCCGCCTGTCCGGTTGCGCTCGGGGCGGCGAAACCGACCGGTCCGGGGACCCCTCAGGGGCACTCAGAGGTGCCTCAGGGGCACTCAGAGACGCCCGGCGCTTCACGGTGGGGACGAGCCCGGCGTTCCACGCTCGGGGGACCGTACGAGGCGCGTGCCGCGCTCAGGCCGGGGGCGGATATCGGGCAGCGCCGAGACGGGAGCGCAGCCCACGGCTGACCGCTCCGCCGCCGGGCCCGGAGGGATCACTCTCCCCGCTCAGGGCCAGGACGGATCGCCCTCCCCCGCCTCAGAGCCGGGAAGGGTCTCCCTTGCCCGCTCAGGGCCGGGAAGGGGCGCCCCCCAATCAGGGCCGGACCAGCAGTTGGAACTCGAAGGCGTAACGGGAGGCGCGATAGACATGCGAGCCGAACTCCACCGCGCGCCCGGTGTCGTCGAACGTCGTCCGCTGCATCGTGAGCAGCGGGGCGCCCTCGGGCTCGTCGAGCCGCGCGCCCTCCTCGGCGGTCGCGGCGCGTGCGCCGACGGCCTGACGGGCGCTGTGCAGGGTGATGCCGGCCGACCGCATCAGGCGGTACAGACCGGTCTCCTCCAGCTCGGCGGTCTCCAGCTTGAGCAGCCCCGCGGGAAGGTGGTTGCGCAGATGCGCGACCGGCTCGCCGTGCGTCAGCCGCAGCCGCTCTACCAGCGCGACCTCGGCTCCCTCGGCGATGCCCAGCGCGGCGGCGACCTCGGCGTCGGCCTCGGTGGTGGTGTTGAGCAGCACACGGGTGGCCGGCTTCTGCCCGGCCGCCTCCAGGTCGTCGTAGAGGCTGCTCAGCTCCAGCGGGCGCTTGACCTGGCTGTGGACGACCTGGGTGCCGATCCCGCGGCGGCGCACCAGCAGCCCCTTGTCGACCAGCGACTGGATCGCCTGCCGCACCGTCGGCCGGGACAGGCCGAGCCGGCCGGCCAGCTCGATCTCATTGCCGAGCAGACTGCCGGGAGCCAGCTTGCCGTGCTCGATGGCGGCCTCCAGCTGCTGGGACAGCTGGAAATACAACGGGACCGGACTGCTCCGGTCCACGCTGAACTGGACGGGGCTCTCGGCCCCCAGGGCTTCTGTATCGCGTTTCCCCACGCTCGTGAGCGTATCCGCCCGGGCAGATGACGGGAAGTCCGGAGGTCACATTGTCCGGACAAGGGCGGCCCAGGCCTGGCTTGCGGGTCAAGGCTCGGCTTACGGGGCGGGGGCCCGGCCTTACGGGGCGGGGGCCCGGGTGAGGGCGGGACCCGGTGGCCCGTGGCCCGAGCGCTCGGGCGGGGCCTGCCAGGGAGCGGGCGACCGTCGCGGAGAAGCCGCCCATCGGGTCGCCATCGGCCGGGTCGCCGCGTACACGACATCGGCCGCGCCCTCCACGACCGGACGGCCGCCCGACCCGTCCACATCGGTGACCACCCGGCCGGGGCAGACCGGACCCGGCCGGGGCAGACCGCATCGACCAGAACGCCATCGGCCCGCAGCCCGGCCGCCGGCATCCGGGGAGGCGCATCGAGGGCGGCGCATCGAGGGCGGTCTTGGGAGCGATGTACGCGGGGGGTGCCGCCGCCCATGGTGGTGAGCGAGCCGGCCTCCCTGGAGGCGAGGAGAGCGCCCAACCGGCCGGAGCGCCGGGCCACTTCGGCCGCGGCGGCCGCCACGCCGTCCTCGTCGGTCACCACCCTCCGGAGCGGGTGCACCTCCCCACGTCGCCCGACCGTGGCTCACCATCCGTGCAGCGATGCCCAAGCCCCTGGTTCCCCGTACACCCGAGGCCTTTTCTGATATCCAAAGGCTGAGGAACGCCCCGCCCTTCTGAATGCCCCGCCCCTCCCCGAGGAGTCAGCCGGCCATGCCCGTACGTCGCGTCGTCCCCGACATCCAGTCCGATGCCCTGGAGGAGAACCGCACGTTCTACGGCCTGCTGGGGTTCGAGGAAGTCATGAACCTGGGCTGGGTCATGACCCTCGCCTCCCCCGCCAACCCCACCGCGCAGCTCACCTTCATGACCCACGAGAAGACCGCGCCGGTCGTCCCTGACATGAGCATCGAGGTCGACGACGTGGACGCGGCCTACGCAGCCGTGCTGGCCACCGGCGCAGAGATCGTCCGGACGCTCCAGGACGAGGAGTGGGGCGTCCGCCGTTTCTTCGTCAAGGATCCGAACGGCCGGGTCGTCAACGTCCTTGGGCACATGAGGTCACATCCCGACGCCGATACCGACGCCAACGCCAACGCCAACGCCGACGGGGAAACGGGCACCGATACCGGCCCCCGTACCAACGCCTGAGGCGCCCGCGCCGGCTGTCCCTCAGCCGCCCCGACCACCCCTCGCCCCCGCCGCCTGCCCGACCGTTGAGCGGCAGCGCCCCCCTGCGCCGCCACGAGACCGAGCGTCGCGCTCTCCCGCACTGCACCGGCCCACTCGCCACCCGCCTCTCGCCCGTGCCTCCGAGGACCTGGGGCGGTACGAGAGCCGGCGCTCCACAACGGCGCGCAACCACGGGTGTGCTACTTCATCCAGGCGTCCTCGTACTTCCGGTACGTCCCGTCATGGGTGGCCAGGTGCACCCACTGGTCCACATACGCCTTGAACTCGTTGTCGCCGCGGGGCAGGGCGTAGGCCTTCTCGGAGAAGGAGAAGGGCTTGTCCGGGTGGAGCGAGCAGAGTTCGGGGTGGATCTTGGCCTGGTAACGGGTCTCACTGGCGTCGGTCATCATCACGTCCGCGCGGCCCGCGATGATCTCGTCGAAGATCGTGGTGTTGTCCGGGTGGACCGTGATGGCGGCCTGCTTGAGGTGGGCGCGGGCGAACTCCTCGTTGGTGCCCCCGGGATTGACGACGACCTTGGTTCCGGGCCGGTCGATCTGCTGCAGGGTCTGGTACTTGTCCTTGTCCGCGCAACGCACGATGGGCGTCTTGCCGTCGGTGCGGGTGGGCTCGCTGAAGTAGACGGACCGGGCGCGCGGGAGGGTGACCGAGACCCCGCCCATGGCGATGTCACAGCGGCCGGCCGACAGGTCGCCGACGAGCTTGGCCCAGGTCGTGGCCACGTAACGGGGCGTGGCGTCGAGGCTCTTGGCGAGGTCCTCGGCCATCTTGATGTCCACCCCGCTGTAGGTACCGGTCTTGGGGTCGAGGTGGCTGAAGGGGCGGTAGTCGCCGGTGGTGCAGACACGCAGCACACCGCGCCGGGGGATGGTGTCGAGGGCCGACGCTTTCCCGGCGGCTGCGGGTGCGGCTCCCCCTCCCCCGGCGGGTGCGTCCGACACCGCCGGGGCGGCGGCGGTGACGGCGAGCAGACAGGCCAGGGCGGAGAGGGTGGCGGCGCGCTTCATGGGGGCTCCTGTGACTCCTGGACGCGGCGGCGTGATCACCTGATCGAAGCGCTCAGGGTGGCAGAGCCCGTGGTTCAGGTGAACCCCTTGACCGGCCAGTGGGACGGCCGGAGGGACCGGAGCGGCAGCGAGCCGACGGGCCGTCAGTCCTCGTAGAGGTCCGCGGTACCTCTGGTCGTCGGGTGGTCGGGGGCGGCTTCGACCAGGCGGTTGAGGAGGTCGGCGACGCGCTTGGCGACGGTGTCACGGTCACCCTCGGAGAGCGCCGCTCCCATGCCGACGGCGACCGCACCCGCCGCGATCCACTCCGGCGCGCTGTCGACCGTCACCCCGCCCGTCGGCAGCAGCGGCACCTGTGGCAGGGCGGCACGGACCTCGGCCAGCCAGGCCGGGTCGTGCGCCGAGGCGGGGAACAGCTTGAGGGCGTCCGCGCCGAGTTCGAGCGCGCGGACCATCTCGGTCGGCGTCGACACCCCGGGGAACACCGGGATGCCATAGCGGTGGCCGGTACGGATGACCTCGGCGTCGAGGCTCGGCGAGACGAGGTAGCGGGCACCCGCGTCGACCGCCATCCGGGCCGATACCGCGTCAAGGACCGTGCCCGCGCCGATGATGGCGTCGTCACCCAGCTCGCGGGTGAGCGTCGTGACCGCCTCCAGGGCGAAGGGGGTGGTGAGGGATATCTCCAGGCTGGTGATGCCGGCCGACAGCAGGGTGTCGGCCGTGGCGCTCGCCTCGTCATAGGTTCTGCTACGGACGATGGCGAAAACCCGCTGCGCCAGTGCGGCCCGGGTGATCTCCCAGCGATACACGGCAGTTCGCCGTCCTTCCTTGTCTCCAGCGCTCCATGCCGGCTCACCGTTCCCCACGGCGGATACGGCACTTTCCGGGGCGTGCCGCAGCAGCTGACCTCACATGGTCTTATTCCGCCGATGCCCGCCCGCTCCTCGTTTCTGCCGAAACGCTACCGGGAGCCACTGACAATCCTCCCTCGGGGGTGCGCCCCGTGCGCCCCTTCTGCCGAGAATGGGAAGAAGAGGGAGGTGGGAGGGGGCGCACGGAATGGGCGCGCAGCACCGGCGCACAGCACGGCGGCGGCCGGGGTGCATGTGC